>CALMMY010000066.1 GCA_937868695.1 uncultured Comamonadaceae bacterium | reverse complement strand
TCCAAACGGGGGTCGCGCAACACCTGCCCCTGTGGAGTGGACACCAAGACCGTTGACGAAGCGCCACCCTGCACAACCAGCTGTGCTCCGCCACTGGATGGCCACGCTGGCGTGCTTGCTGGCGCAGGTGTTTGCGCCAATAACGGGCCAGCTGCATGCTGTTGAACGCCTCCCCCCATGACACCCCAAGCCACCCCCATGACAGCCACCACCGAAGCCAGACCCGACACCATCTTCCAGCGGAATACACCATCATTGGCGGCTTCACGCCGTGACGAAATCCGGTCAGCATCCTCAATAGGTTTGGCCTGAACAGCCAGGAGAAGGGGGGCTTGTGCTGGTTGTGCCACCGTGTCTTGAGCTTGTTGCATCTGGTCAACTGAACTCTGATCTTTGACAGGAGCGTGGGCAAGCAGCATGATCCGGCGCGCTAACTCTGCCGAATCCTGTCCTGCATGTGTGCACACAACGGGGGCCGACACCGGCGCTCGCAACACCTCCCCAATCAGGTGATAGCGGTGCCAAACATCGAGCGGATCATCGTCATGTTCAACGTCCTCGCACACATCTTGCCAGGAGGCATCCCAGTCTTGTGGGGGCAATTCACCATCCACCCAAGCGGACAGAGCAGACAAACTGGAAGGAATGGCCTCCGGAAATGGAGAACGGTGCGGTTGTTGTTCACTCATGGCATGTTTCTTTCAAAGGCTCAACGGCCCACGTCTTACCACCGTTTCCCGGCCTGCCTGTTCAACATGGGTTTGATGCGGGCAGAAATGGCCTCACGTGCCCGGAAAATGCGGGAACGCACTGTGCCAATCGGGCAATCCAATGCCTGGGCAATGTCGTCGTAACTCAATCCCTCGATTTCACGCAAGGTAATGGCTTGTCTCAGTTCTTCCGGCAGGGCATCCATGGCTTCATTCACAGCCAGCGCAATCTCCTTGCTGGCCAATATGGCTTCCGGAGTGGCGCTGTCGGCTGTGAGCATGCTTTGTTCAGGTTCATTGGCAGAAGTTTCATCGTCTTCTGACGAATGCAACGCCGTCAGCGTCACCGTGGGATCCCGCTTCAGATCCATGAGATGTTTTTTGGCCGTGTTGACCGCAATGCGGTACAGCCATGTATAGAACTGGGCATCGCCCCTGAACTGGGGCAGCGCCCGATAAGCTCTGATGAAAGTTTCCTGGGCAATGTCGGGCACCAAGTCCACGTCTCGCACCATGCGACCAATCAAACGCTCGACGCGCCGCTGGTATTTGATGAACAACAACTCAAAAGCCCGTGCTTCTCCCTTGGCAGCTCGCTGCACAAGTTCAGCATCCACATCAGGGCGGCGGTTTTCAGTAGAAGGTGGGGTCATGGTGGGCACTGGCGCGGAAATATAACCGAGCGCATGCACTGCACATGCAGCCAACCGGCTGATATGGATCAAGAAGCATGTTTTACCGACAGAGCGCGCCGCAATGCCAGCCAGCGGTCGGGCTGCGCCCGCTGTTCCAACCAGATCCAGACTCTTCTGTTGGGAGTGGAACCCAGCCGCAATCGCAGCAACATGCACCCATTCAGCCGACAAGCCACATGCACATGGTAAACAGGCTCCGCCAGCGAACCGTCTGCACCACTCCACAACCAACCTGTGCCAGCTTCGCCGTCTTCGAGAAGAGACGCGTTGTCCAAGCTCTGCCTGGTTTCAACCGGAGCCCAGCTGATCCACCCTGAGTGACCATGTAACCAACCATGCCAGGCCCACACCAGCATGAGCATGCCAAACAACAAACTGAGCAGCCAGCGGGGGAAATTCAACCCTTCGGCATAGCCCCACAAAGGAAACATCCAGGCATGCAATCCCAGCATCAACACAGACATGCCAAGCAAAATCCGCATTTCAATGTAAGAACGCCCCACCGGATAAGACACCGGTGGGGCGATTCGGGCCAAGTTGTTCAGAGCAGCTCCCCTGCCCGACTCAAATCAGGAAAAGCGGCGGAAAATCAAGGAGCCGTTGGTGCCCCCAAAACCGAAGTTGTTTTTCAACGCGTATTCCATCTTCATGTCCCGAGCGGTATTGGCGCAGTAATCCAAGTCGCATTCCGGGTCTTGGTTCAATATATTGATGGTCGGCGGACTCTTCTGCTCATAAAGCGCGAGCACAGTGACCACACTCTCTAAACCACCGGCCCCACCCAGCAAATGCCCGGTCATGGACTTGGTGGAGTTCACCACAACACGGCGGGCATGGTCACCGAGGGCCGCCTTGATGGCATTGGTTTCGTTGACATCACCCAATGGTGTGGATGTGCCGTGTGCATTCACATAATCAATCTGGTCGGCATTGACACCTGCATTGCGCAACGCATTCAACATGGCACGGCGAGGACCGTCCATGTTCGGAGCGGTCATGTGACCTGCATCTGCACTCATGCCATAGCCTGAAAGTTCAGCATAAATCCGTGCCCCACGGGCCTTGGCATGCTCATACTCTTCCAGCACCATCACGCCAGCACCTTCACCCAGTACAAAACCATCGCGGTCTTTGTCCCAAGGACGCGAAGCTGTTGTAGGGTCATCGTTGCGGGTGCTCAGGGCACGCATGGATGCAAAACCACCGACTCCCAAGGGAGAAATGGTGGCCTCTGATCCGCCCGCAACCACCACATCGGCATCACCATACTCAATTTTGCGGGCAGCCTCACCGATACAGTGAAGACCAGTGGTGCATGCTGTGACAACGGCGAGGTTAGGGCCTTTGAAACCAAAGCGCATCGAGACATGACCTGAAATCATGTTGATGATGGAGGCCGGCACAAAGAATGGAGAGATGCGGCGGGCACCCCGACTGACCAGTTCATCACGGGTAGCCTCAATCAGAGGCAAACCGCCAATACCCGATCCGATGATGCAGCCAATGCGAGTGGCATCTTCATCGTTCAACGCATCACCGACAGGCAAGCCTGAATCGGCCACAGCCTGCGCAGCAGCAGCCACACCAAAATGGATGAACGTATCCATTGTGCGGGCTTCTTTGGGGTTGATGTACTCCCCCAAATCGAAGTTTTTGACTTCGCCAGCAATTTTGCAGGCGAATGAAGAAGGATCAAATCGGGTAATTCGGTCTATACCAGACTGCCCAGCGAGCAAGTTGGCCCAGGCTTGTGGAACCGTGTTGCCCACGGGACTCACACAGCCCAAGCCGGTCACGACGACGCGGCGACGGCTCATGTGGCAATCAGGCCTTCTGGTGCGTCATCGCGTAATCGATGGCGTTTTGAACGGTGGTGATTTTTTCAGCATCCTCATCGGGAATTTCGATACCGAACTCGTCTTCGAGTGCCATCACCAGTTCCACGGTGTCAAGGGAGTCAGCCCCCAGATCGGCCACAAAAGACTTCTCATGGGTAACTTGGCTTTCTTCAACGCCGAGTTGTTCGGCAATGATTTTCTTAACTCGTGCTTCGATATCGCTCATATGTCCCTCTGAGGGTGGTTAAAACAGACCGCCATTTTAGCTTTGGCCAGAGTCCATACCCTGACCGGCCCGCCGGGCGGTTGACCGGCGAAATTGTGAAGTGGCCTCAGGCCATGTACATGCCGCCGTTGACATGCAGCTCCTGCCCTGTCACGTAAGCAGCCTGCGGACTGGCCAAATAAGCCACAGCATGGGCAATGTCAGAAGGCTTGCCCAGGTGCCCCAGCGGGATCTGGCTCAGCAGCGCCTTGTGCTGCTCATCACCGAGTGAGGCTGTCATGTCTGTCTGAATGAAGCCTGGTGCCACACAGTTGACTGTGATGTTGCGGCTCCCCAATTCACGGGCCAATGCACGGGTCATGCCTGCCACACCCGCCTTGGCTGCGGCGTAATTGGCCTGGCCAGGGTTACCCGATGCACCCACTACGCTGGTAATGGCGATGATGCGCCCGTGACGCTGCTTCATCATGGGTTTGATGACAGCACGGCTCATGCGAAACACGGCTTTCAGGTTGGTGTCGATCACGGCATCCCAATCACTGTCTTTCAGACGCATGGCCAACGTGTCCCTGGTGATGCCGGCATTGTTGACCAATATGTGCAGACCACCGTACTCTTTGACCAGCGCATCGACCAGCGCATCGGCAGCGGCCCCATCGGTCACGTTCAGGTTGACCCCTTTGCAGCCAGCATATGCCGACAAGGTAGCACTGATTTTGGCGGCACCATCATCTGTGGTGGCGGTACCAACCACCTTGGCACCCTGGCGGGCCAGTTCCAGAGCGATGGCCGCACCAATGCCGCGCGATGCGCCCGTGACCAAGGCCACCTGGCCCTGCAAATTGAGTTCACTCATGACAACACTCCTTTGACTTCGGCCAAGGACGCGGGGTCATACAGGGGCAGGCCAGTCAGTTCGGCATCAATGCGCTTGACCATGCCAGCCAGCACTTTGCCAGGGCCACATTCCACCAGCGTATGCACACCACGGGCCTTGATTGCACGCACGCTTTCCACCCAGCGCACGGGACCAAATGCCTGGCGGACCAGCGCATCTTTGATGCGGACAACATCGGTTTCAATGGCCACATCGATGTTGTTCAACACCGCCAGTTGCGGCGCGGCCATCACGGTGTCAGCCAGGTGCTCACGCAGTTTGTCGGCGGCGGGTTTCATCAGGGAAGAATGGAAAGGAGCCGACACGGGAAGAGGCAAGGCACGCTTGGCACCATTGGCTTTGAGCACCGCGCAAGCCTTCTCGACAGCTGCCTTGGAGCCGGCAATGACTGTCTGCATGGGATCGTTGAAGTTGACCGCCTCAACCACATCCCCTGAATCAGGGGCAAACGTGGCCTGCGCCTCGGCACACCCGGCCACCACGCCTTCTGCGGCCATACCCAGAATGGCAGCCATTGCCCCCACCCCCACAGGCACCGCTTCCTGCATGGCGGCGGCCCGAAAGCGCACCAGCGGTGCAGCTTGGGCCAGCGTCAACACGCCTGCGGCCACCAATGCAGAATACTCACCCAAAGAATGCCCGGCCACCACATCGGGCAAGCGCCCGCCCTCGGCCAACCAAGCGCGGTAAGCGGCGACACCAGCCACCAACATGACCGGTTGGGTGTTGGTGGTCAGCGCCAAGGCTTCTTTGGGGCCTTGCTGAATGAGTTGAGCGACATTTTCACCCAGAGCATCGGAAGCCTCGGCCAGTGTGGCCAACACAGCGGGATGGTCTCCCCATGCATCAAGCATGCCGACAGCCTGCGAGCCTTGTCCTGGAAAAACAAATGCAAATGAACTCATAGTTGGAATCTTGACGAATGAAATCGTTGGCGAAATGAAGGAGGCTGGATTTTTTTGAAGCCAACACCTCGTCAGGCTTCAAAAATCAGTTTTACATTTTGACGAGCACCGAGCCCCAAGTGAACCCGCCACCCACACCCTCCATCAGCACAGTCTGCCCTGGCTGAATCCGACCGTCACGCACAGCTTGGTCAAGCGCCAAGGGAATGGATGCGGCCGAGGTGTTGCCGTGCTGATCCACCGTGACGATGACTTTGTCCATGGGCAGTCTGAGCTTTCGGGCTGTCCCCTGCATGATGCGGATGTTGGCTTGGTGCGGCACCAGCCAGTTCACATCGGCCTCGGTTTTGCCTGCTTTGGCCAACACGGCACGGGCGGTGCTTTCCAACACGCCGACCGCCAGTTTGAACACAGCCTGGCCGTCCATTCTCAACAAGGGATCTCCCAGCACTTGACCACCGGAAACGGTACCGGGAACACACAGTATGCCGGTGTGTTTGCCATCGGCGTGAATGTCTGTGGCCAGAATGCCAGCGGCTTCACCACCGTGCTCACACACTTCCAACACCACGGCACCTGCACCGTCACCAAACAGCACGCAAGTGGTGCGGTCGTCAAAGTTCAGAATACGCGAAAAGACCTCTGCCCCCACCACCAAGGCTCGCTGGGCCGTCCCGGTTTTGATCAGCGAGTCGGCAACCGTGAGCGCATAAATGAAGCCACAGCACACAGCCTGCACATCCAATGCCGCACCACCTGCTGCACCAGCCTCACCTTGGGCTTGTGCAAACTGAGTGAGTTTGTGTTGAAGGATGGTGGCCGTGGACGGGAAGACCATGTCAGGCGTGGATGTGGCCACGATGATCAGATCGACATCTGACACCTTGAGACCCGCAGCAGACAGCGCAGAAACACAGGCTTGAAGCGCCAGATCACTGGCGTTGACACCCTCATCCACAAAATGCCGCGCATGGATACCAGTGCGCTCCGTGATCCATGCATCGCTGCTTTCGTGGCCGCGCTGGGCCAGAAGAGCAACCATGTCTGCGTTGGTAAGACGCTTTGGTGGCAATGCGCTACCAGTACCTGAAATGCGTGAATAACGTGCCATGTAGAAATAGATCGGTCAAGTCTCTCAACTGGAGGCAGGCACCTTGATGGCGGCAGCCATCAACGGCTCGGCGTGCGCAATGCGGGTTTTGACCCGCTCCAGCAACTGATTACGAGACGCATCATAAGCCCGCTCCAAAGCGTGACGGAAAGCATACGCATCTGCTGACCCGTGACTCTTGAAGACAAGCCCACGCAAGCCCAACAAGGCTGCGCCGTTGTAACGCCGGTGATCGACACGTTTTTTAAATGCAGATAGCACTGGATAAGCAAACAAACCGACCAACTTGCGCCATGGACTCCGGGTAAATTCTTGCTTGATGAAGCTGCTCACCATACTGGCCAGACCTTCGCTGGCTTTGAGTGCGACATTGCCCACAAAACCGTCGCAAACAACAATATCTACCGTACCTTTGAAAATATCGTTGCCTTCCACGTTGCCGTAGAAATTCAGGTCGCCACTGGCTTTGGCATGGCGCAGCAGTTCAGCGGCCTGCTTGATGACTTCGCTGCCTTTGATGGTTTCTTCGCCCACATTGAGCAAGCCCACTGTAGGTTGATCGCGACCAGATACAGCCGAAACCAAAGCAGATCCCATCACGGCAAACTGAAGCAAATGGTGCGGCCCGCAATCGACATTGGCCCCCAAATCAAGCACTGTTGTACCCTGCCCCTTCTGATTGGGTAATTGGGAGGCGATGGCTGGTCGGTCAATACCTTCCAGCGTTTTCAGCACATACCGAGCAATGGCCATCAATGCACCCGTGTTGCCAGCGGAAACCGCTGCATGGGCCTTGCCCTCTTTGACCTGCGAAATGGCCACACGCATGGAAGAGTCTTTTTTCTTCCTGAGAGCGACCTCAACCGGATCGTCCATGGCCACCACTTCTGAGGCGGCAACCACCGTGCTACGTGCATGGGCACTGTAATGCGCATGTGTTTGGATGGCTTCGGGCAAGCCTACCAGCAACAAGTGCGCGTCTGAATGCCGCGCAAGAAAATCGGCACAAGCAAGCAGGGTAACTGGCAGACCGTGGTCTCCCCCCATGCAATCCACGGCAATGGTGATCATCAAGTGCTCCGGCAAATGTGCGGAGAGAAATCAGGAATGCACAAAGCAAAGGCCCGCATGAAGCATGCGGGCCTTTGTCAAAAACCTGGAAATCAAGCTTCAGCTTTGGTTTTCAAAACTTTGCGACCACGGTAAAAGCCTGTGGGGCTGATGTGGTGACGCAGATGCACTTCTCCGGTGGTGGGCTCCAGAGCGATACCGGGCGTGTTCAACGCATTGTGCGAGCGGTGCATACCGCGCTTGGATGGGGACTTTTTGTTTTGCTGGACGGCCATGTTCCGCTCCTGATGACTGTAGGTTGGAAGGAAGCGTCAAACCGAAACAGATCCAACGCCAAATCGCGGATTATAACAAGTCGCCTTTGTTCAATCGCTGCAACACAGCAAACGGATTGGGCTTGGCCTCTTCAGCAGCTGAAAAATCGGGATCCATTACCACGGTGGGCACATGGACAGGACATTCCGAGTGCATGGGAACAAGCGGCAAAGCCATCAGCAATTCATCTTCCATCAAGTTCCACACGTCAGTACGCGACTCCAAGGCCAGCACATCCTCTTCCGACAAATCGTCCTCAGCTTCGGCTGTTTCTTCATCGGCCACAAACCGGAACCACCGATCGACCTCAATCGGTGTGTCCACAGGCAGCAGGCATCTTTGGCACACCAGCGGAATGATGGTGCTGGCTTGGATATTCAGCCAAGGTTGCACTTGACCAGCCACATCACTGCGCAACTCAGCGAAGAGTCGCCATTTCACAGACTGCACACCATTGGGAACACACGACTCTGCAACCAACCGATCCATGGGAGCAGTGGAATCTGCAACCAGAGATTTGCCACTGGGTTTCCATTCGCCAGTCAACAACCCGGTTTCCTGGGCCATCGCTTGGATATTGATATTTGAGAGTTGATGTTGGATGTCCATGATGTCAGTGTACGAGAATCGCAGCCATCTTCCGACTCATCCCTGATCATGATTACCGCCTCAGCCACACCACCACAAAATGAATCCGGCACACCGCAAAGATCCGTGATTCTGGCCTCCACATCGTCATATCGCCGCGAATTACTGGCTCGCCTGCGCATTGATTTTGAAGTCATGTCGCCCCATGCAGATGAGACACCCATGCCCGGCGAAGCGCCCGCCGCGCTCGCACTGCGTTTGGCAAAAGCAAAAGCCATGGCTGTGGCACAACAACATCCAGAAGCCATTGTGATCGGCAGCGATCAGGTTGCCGATTTGCATGGCCGCCCATTGGGCAAGCCGGGCACCCACATCAAGGCGGTACAACAACTCCAAAGCATGCGCGGTCAGACCGTGACTTTTCAGACTGCTGTCGCTGTGGTGTGTCTGTCCACAGGTTTTCATGAAGTGGATCTGGCCGCTGTGAAGGTGAAGTTTCGCGCATTGACTGACACCGAAATCGAAAACTATCTACAGGCAGAGCGGCCCTATGACTGCGCAGGCAGCGCAAAGAGCGAGGGGCTCGGCATTGCATTGCTTGAGAGCATTGAAAATGACGATCCCACAGCCCTGATTGGGCTGCCACTGATCAGAACTGCCCGCATGTTGCGTGCAGCGGGGACACAACTGCTGGCTTGATGCCGACCATTACCCATGTCCACACCCGCCCCCCCCCAATCAAAAGGCACCCTCTATCTTGTGCCCACCCCATTGGATTTTGGCTGCCCTCCCGAATACCAAGCACCCATTCAAGATACTTTGCCCGCCCGCACTTTGGCCATTGCAGCCAGATTGAATTACTGGGTGACAGAAAATGCAAAAAGTACCCGCGCCTTTCTCAAGCGCGTCAACACAGTGCATGGGCTCGCTCAACCCATTCAGACCCTCAGCTTGACCGAGCTTCCCCGTGAAATCCACAAAAAAGGGGATCACACACCGGGACACAAACCGGATTCTGGCCCCCAAATCTGGCTGTCACCGGCGCTGGCTGGGCATGACATTGGACTGATCAGCGAAGCAGGCATGCCCGCAATTGCGGACCCAGGCTCCTCTGTGGTGCGAAACGCGCACGCACTGGGAATTGATGTGGAAGTTCTGGTTGGACCGGTGTCGCTGATGCTGGCACTGGCCAGCAGCGGACTGAACGGACAACATTTTGCGTTCGTGGGCTACCTGCCCCAAGACAAACAGGCCCGGACTGTGAAGCTGCGCGAACTGGAAAATCAGGCGCTGAAAACCGGGCAAACGCAAATTTTTATCGAGACACCTTATCGCAATGAGGCAATGGTGCAAGCTGCGATATCGGTTTTGCAGCCGCAGACTTGGTTTGCAGTCAGCGGCGGACTGACGCTGGCGAGCAGCCCCAGTCAGCCCACATCCACAACAAAACGCCAGCACAGCGCTCCAATCAGACAGTGGAAGAGTACCCCACCCCATCTTGATCTGGCTGCGCCCATGGTGTTCATGATCGGTGCATGACTGTGTTGCAAATCATGCACCGGTGGGGACATGAGCCTCGTCAGGCCTGCACCACCGACCTCAGGTGAGCCATCACACTGTCCGACACTTCAGCATTGGCAAGCGCCAAATCAATCGTCGCCTCCAGGAATCCTTCTTTACTGCCACAGTCGTAGCGCTTGCCCTTATAGCGCAGACAGTACACGGGCTCTTGACCGATCAAGCCGGCAATCCCATCGGTGAGCTGAATTTCTCCGCCGACACCACGCGGCTGCGCCCGGATGCTCTGGAAAATACCGGGAGAAAGGATGTAACGCCCTGCCACACCCAAAGTAGATGGGGCATCTTCTGGATTGGGTTTTTCCACAATGCCATCAACTTCAGCATAGGCTCTGGACCCCTGAATGCTGACGATACCGTAGCGTTTGGTGTGTTCACGGGGCACCTCTTGCACGGCAAGCACGGTACCTGGGGCTGTTGAAAAGCTTTGAATCATCTGCTTCAACACGGGTGGGCTGCCCACCATCAAATCGTCAGCAAGCAGCACGGCAAATGGCTCATTGCCCACCAGGTTTTCAGCACACAAAACGGCATGACCCAAACCCAATGCACGCGGCTGGCGAATAAAGATGCAATCCATGTCTTCAGGCTTGATGGAGCGCACCACGCCCAGCAAAGCATGCTTTTCCGCAGCCTCCAGTTCAGCCTCCAATTCATAGGCTGTATCAAAATGATCCTCAATGGAGCGTTTGTGGCGGCCTGTGACAAAAATCATTTGACGTATCCCGGCTTGATACGCCTCCTCCACTGCATATTGAATCAATGGCTTGTCCACAACAGGCAGCATTTCTTTTGGAATCGCCTTGGTAGCGGGCAAAAAACGGGTACCCATGCCACCCACTGGAAAAACTGCCTTGGTAATTGTTGGAATGAGTGTTTTTGACATAACAGAATCTTTCACAGTAACGGACAAGAAAAGAAAATATCCAAATTAATGCTCAATGTATTTTGGCTCCATTGACCACCACAGCACGCACAGTAGCCTCGGCCAATGCCGCTCCAAACCGCTTGACAAGCCGTTCTGCAACATTGTCACGACGAGTGTAATCCACGATTTCCTCTGCTTTCACAATTTCCCGCGCCACATAATCCACCGAGCCCAAACCATCGGCCAAGCCCAACTGCACCGCCTGCTGTCCGCTCCAGAACAGGCCACTGAACATGTCGGGCGTTTCTTTCAGGCGCTCACCACGGCCTGTGCGCACAACGGTGATGAATTGATCGTGTATCTCCTTCAGCATGCCCAGAGCGTGAATCCGTTGCTGCTCGGTTTGAGGACTGAAGGGATCCAAGAAACCTTTGTTGGCACCAGCGGTCAGCAATCGCCTCTCAATACCGACTTTGTCCATCAATCCGGTGAAACCGAATCCATCCATCAACACACCGATGCTGCCCACAATGCTGGCTTTATCCACATAAATCATGTCGGCAGAAGCCGCCACGTAATAGGCAGCCGAGGCGCAGGAATCCTCCACCACCGCATAAACAGGTTTGCCGTGCAGGGCTTTGAGCCGGTGTATTTCATCGTTGATCACACCAGCGTGCACAGGACTGCCACCGGGCGAATCGATCACCAGCACCACCGCCAATGCGCCTGCATCTTCAAAGGCAGAACGCAAAGCATCCAGAATATCGGTAGAGTTGGCCTCGGCTCCCGAGCCGATTTCACCCTTGATGTCAACCACTGCTGTATGTGGCGTACTGGGAGCCGATGAACTGGGGACATTGGAAAACCCCATCCAGACAACCGTGGCAATCAGCAGGAATATCCCTGTTCTCCACACAATGCCCCAACGCCGAGCTGCCTTTTTCTCATCCAGCATGGCGAAAACAAGTTTCTCCAAGGTCTCGCGCTCCCACTGGGGTGAGTCTGTCTGCTTTTCATCGCTTTTCATATTTCAGGGTTGCCCGATTGGTTGTAGATCACAAAAAGCCGCATCAGGAAACGACAGGACTGTATCTTTGGTCCGGAAGCCAATACACATGCCCATCTTTTTCACTCAACTGGATTTTCGTCAATCCACCACGGCAAGGTCCGCCAGCACAAGCACCGGTATCGGGTCTGTACATCGCGCCGTGGGTAGAACACAACAACCAATGACCTGAACTGTCGAACACCTGATTGGGCAACCAATCCAACTCCATCGGCACATGGCTGCACCGGTTGAGGTAGGCATGGACAACATGCTCGTGGCGCACAGCAAATGCCCGACAAACATGACGGCCTTCCATCACATCAAAAGCCACCGCATCACCTGAGTTGACCAAATCAGCGGACGAGCACAGCTTAACCCACTGCATTTGACTGGCCGTGTTATCCATCATGGTCAAGCGTTGGCAAGCAACCAAGTTTGCAGTTCTGCCACTGAATGCACGACGGCTTCTGGCCGAAAGGATTGGAAATCGGTGGGTTCATGGGCTCCATAGCTGACCCCCAAACTGGCACAACCGGCATTCAAAGCCATTTGCAAATCATGCGTGGTGTCACCAATCATCAGTGTGCGCTCGGGCACTGTATTCATTTCCGCCATGAGCTCGTGCAACATCATCGGATGCGGCTTGCCCGCCGTTTCATCCGCAGTGCGTGAAGCCGCAAACAAGCCTTGCAGCTCAACCGCTTGCAAAGCTTCATTCAAACCTCTGCGACTTTTTCCAGTTGCCACGGCCAAGGCATGGCCGCGATCTTTGAGCTTGACCAGCATGTCCAAAACACCATCAAACAAACTGATGCTGTCTTGCAGTTTGAAATAGTGGTGGCGGTAGCGCTCACCCAATTCCGCATACCGCGACCGGGGAATGTCTGGAGCCGCGTGCGCCAAAGCCTCCATCAGTCCCATACCGATCACATAAGAAGCCGCACCGTCCGTTGGCCGAGTCCCACCCAGATCGACCACGGCGGCCTGTATGCAACGCGTGATGATGGCGGTGGAATCAAACAAGGTGCCATCCCAATCAAAGGCGATCAAGTCAAAGCGCATGGAGCGGGTATCGGGCATGTGGAGGCAAACGTATATATGGAAAGCCTGGAATCACCTCCAGGCAGGAGCAAAGCCGCTCAATGCCGAATATTCTGCCGCACTTCCCCGGCAAAACTGACATTTCTCAAAAAACTCCGCACGCATCAGCTACCGGCCAACAAAAAACCCGGCTGTCGCCGGGTTTTTGAATAACGCCATCCGCTCTACAGGAGATCAGATCAGGTAATCTTCGATGTTCTTGCCTTCAGCCAACAAGGCCCGCACCCATTCAGGCTTGCGGCCCAGACCGCCAGCCCACAACTCTCCATTGGGGCCACGGTACTTGGCGGGCGCAGTGGATTTTGTTTTTGCAGCCTTGCGCTGAACGCCTGAATTGGATGCACCCAAATCGGCCAGCGTCACGCCGTACTCTTTCATTTGGGCCTTGATGCGCTGAATCACTTCAGCAATTTCCTGCTTTCTCACCAACTCGGCTTCAGCCAACAAAGCTTCAGCCTGGTTTTTGAGTTCAATGTAAGTAGCCATGTGTTTTCCTTTGTGTCAGTTTTTTATTTGAGAATTCCGAACGATGTGAAACATCCATCTAGGGACTATTTTCAAGTTTTGGATTGTAGATTATTTTCAATTACCCCGCCGACCATCTGGATCAAATCCTGAGATGGTGGGGCAACGATCTGCATCGTTTCTCCCGAAATCGGATTTTGGAATTCCAACTTCCATGCATGCAGAAACATCCGTGAGCATCCAGCCTTCATCAACTGCCTATTCCATTCAAAATCCCCGTACTTGTCATCTCCCGCAATGGGAAAACCTGCCTGCGACAAATGCACACGAATCTGATGGGTTCGGCCTGTTTTGATCGTCACATCCAGCAAAGTACACAGTCTATGGGGCATGCTTGTCACCAGATTTGCCTGGGAAGGATCGGCAACCTGTGATCTGACCTTCACCAAAGTGATGCTCCGCTGGGCATCGGGATGGTCATCGGCCACCACGCGAACACGCCGTTCACCATCTGGCATCAAATATTTCTGCAACGACTTGTCAATTACCTTGAGATTCACAGGCCACGCACCTTTTACCAGTGCAAGATACGTTTTACCCGTTTCACGTTCTCTGAATTGATCTTGCAAATGACGCAAGCTGCTCCGCTTCTTTGCAATCAGCAGCACCCCGCTGGTATCCCTGTCAAGTCGGTGTACCAGCTCCAAATGTTGGGCCTGTGGCCTTGCCTGACGCAATTGTTCAATCACACCGGAGCTGACCCCGCTGCCGCCATGCACAGCCACACCAGCCGGTTTGTTGATGGCCAGAAAGCCATCATTCTCAAAAAGAATGGGGAATTCACGTGCAGGCACATGCACCTTGGTCAATCCACTTTCCACCACAGACACGCGAACCGGCGGTATCCGCAGCACATCACCTGCATTCAGCTTGGATTCGGCACTCGCCCGCCCTTTGTTGACACGCACCTCGCCTGAGCGAATGATTCGGTATATGTGCGTTTTGGGAACACCCTTGAGGGTTCGGAACAAAAAATTATCCAGTCGCTGGCCGTCAAATTCCTCATTGACCGTGATGTGTGTGACTTGTGGTGAATCCAAGAAAATAGCCTCGGTGGGGCAAACCCTTGGCACGTGAATGCACACAGATGCCAGCCTATAATGGCCCGGTTTTGCGGGGTTGTTCTGAGTGTTTGATTTCATTGAGTTTAAAGCTCCGGCACCAGGTACACCTTCCTGACACTGTTGAAATGCCCCCGTTGGCTGGTTTGCGGTTTTCAAGCACTGATCTGAAGCTGCTTGCCAGAAACAACGGTCGGATCACCGATACCGCAACGAACCCGACTACGGAATACCCCAAACCACCCAGACCATAGTGAGCTGGGTGGGGATCCAAGTGAACTTCAATCCTGATGGCAGAGCCGAACCTTCGGCCAGTTCACCCACATCCACGCGCCCATGCCCCAAACCTCATTCATACCCGCCTGGCCCGTTGCCAGTCCGGATTTTGTCTGTCGGTGTTTTGGCGGCTCTCCGGCAATTCCTCCTCGTTCGATGTACTCGGTGCTTCGTGGCAAATGCGCCATCAGCCTATGGCTGAGGCATGTTCTGTTATGACCGAAGAAACATGAAGGAGAAAGCATCATGAAGCGGATGCTGATCAACGCCACCCAGGCCGAAGAACGCCGGCTGGCCATCGTCAATGGACAAAAACTGCTCGACTACGAAATCGAGATTGAAGGCCGCGAGCAACGCAAAGGCAACATCTACAAAGCGGTGGTCACCAGGGTTGAACCCAGCCTGGAAGCCTGCTTTGTTGACTATGGCGAAGACCGTCATGGTTTTCTGCCATTCAAGGAAATTTCCCGCCAATACTTTGCAGCAGGCGTATCCGTCAGCCAGGCACGCATTCAGGACGTGATTCGCGAAGGCCAGGAACTCGTCGTCCAAGTTGAGAAAGAAGAACGTGGCAACAAGGGGGCCGCACTCACCACGTTCGTGAGCCTGGCAGGACGTTACGTGGTGCTGATGCCCAACAACCCGCGTGGCGGCGGTGTCAGCCGACGCATCGAGGGAGAAGACCGGCAAGAACTCAAACAGGCACTTGATCAGCTTCAATATCCAGGTGGCATGAGCATCATTGCCCGTACTGCTGGCATTGGCCGCGATGCCAATGAACTGCAATGGGATTTGAATTACCTGCTCAAACTCTGGACGGCCATTGACGGCGCAGCCAAAGGCGGCAAAGGCGCGTACCTGATCTACCAGGAATCCAGCCTGGTCATCCGCGCCATTCGCGATTACTTCAACAGTGACATCGGCGAAATCCTGATCGACACCGACGACATTTTCGAGCAGGCCCACCAGTTCATGAACCATGTGATGCCCGAACACGGGCACCGCGTGAAGCGTTACCGCGACGACGCACCACTGTTCAGCCGCTTTCAGATCGAACACCAGATTGAAACCGCCTACGCCCGCACGGTGCAACTGCCCAGCGGCGGTGCCATCGTGATCGACCAGACCGAAGCACTGGTGGCCGTGGACGTGAACTCGGCCCGCGCCATCAAGGGCGGCGACATCGAAGAAACCGCCACCCGCACCAACCTGGAAGCCGCCGACGAGGTGGCCCGCCAGGCCCGGCTGCGTGATCTGGGCGGGCTGATCGTCATCGATTTCATCGACATGGAAGAAGCCAAAAACCGCCGCGAGGTGGAGAACCGCTTGCGCGATGCCCTGCGCCAGGATCGTGCCCGCGTACAGTTTGGTGCCATCAGCAAGTTCGGTCTGCTGGAAATGAGCCGCCAGCGTCTGCGTCCCACACTGAGCGAGGGAGCCTCCATTCCCTGCCCGCGTTGCGGCGGCTCCGGCCACATCCGCGACACCGAAAGCTCGGCACTGCAAATCCTGCGCATCATCCAGGAAGAGTCTCTCAAAGACAACACATCCGCTGTGCTGGTGCAAGTGCCAGTGGAAGTGGCCAGCTTCCTGCTGAACGAAAAGCGCACCGAGATCACCAAAATCGAACTCAAGCAGCGCATCAGCGTCCTGCTGGTGCCCAACAAATCGCTCGACACGCCCAATTACAAACTGGATCGCCTGAAAAACGACGATCCGCGTCTCGATTCGATGGATGCCAGCTACAAGTTGGCAGAAGAAACCGAAGATGTGGCGACCTTCACCCGCCGAAGCCAGGAAAGAAGCAACAAGCAAGAGCCTTTGATCAAAGGCGTGCTGCCCGATGGCCCCGCTCCTGTGACGGCCCCCAAACCTGTGGCGGCTCCCGCAGCAGTGGCGGCACCAACTCCCGTATCGGCAGCACCTGCACCAGCCGCTGCCCCACCAGCCAGCAGCGGTGGGGGCTTCTTCGGGTGGCTGAAACGGCTGTTGGGTGGTCAAACCCAAACGGCATCCGC
The DNA here is from genome assembly GCA_937868695.1 of uncultured Comamonadaceae bacterium. Lineage (GTDB taxonomy): Bacteria > Pseudomonadota > Gammaproteobacteria > Burkholderiales > Burkholderiaceae_C > UBA2334. The sequence goes on along the minus strand of CALMMY010000066.1, from coordinate 5,449 downwards.
TGCCAGCGCACCTGCGCCAGCACCGGCACCCGCCCCCTCCGAGCAGCCTGCAAACACTGCACTGAACCAAGGCATGCCACCTTCACGGTCGCCCATGCGAGAAGGCGGGCGTGACGGCAGCGGGCGCGATGCCGGTCGAAATGGCCGTGGATCGGGTCGCCGCCAGGATGGACGCAGCGAGGCCCGTCCAGATGGCCAGGCAGCAGACGTGCGGACAGAAAACCGCAACCAGCGTGGACGCAACGAGCAACGAGGCGACTCTCTGGAGACCCGTCCTGAAACAGCAGCACGCCCACCCCGAACCGATCGGACAGACCGCAACCCCGACAACAGACCACGTGGCCGCAGTGAACGCGCCCCGCGCGATTCGGCAGAAGTTCAGCCATTGGCCATCGGTGATGGCCAACAGGAAAACATGCCGATTCGGGCCCCGCGCCCGGATGCATCCGAGTCACGCCCGGAAGGTCGGACAGAAGGTGCCCGTTCTGAAGGCCGCCGCGAAAGAAGTCCGCGCCGCGAACGCAGACAGCCTGACGATGCCGGACAAGCCAACAACCTGGGTAACCAGGCTGGTACAGATCAGGACGAAGCACCCCAGTCCACCACACGCCGGTCGATTGCAGAAACCACCGCTGCTGAAACAGTTGCGGTACAGAGCGTGCAAGACGATGCGCCTGCATACAGCTACTTTGCACCCGCACCTGCGGCCCCTGCTGCTGCCCCCATGTCTGTTGCGGCCACAGCACCAGACACCGACTCGGCCAGCACCGAACCCTCTGCCGCTCAGACAGAGGCCGCTGCAACCACTGAAAATCTGAGCGAACCAGCTGACACAGCACGGGCACCGCGTGAAAAACGCAGCCGAGATCGTTACGGACGCGATCGGCGAGACCGAGCCAACCAGCCTCGCCCCCCCCGTACCGGCTCAGTCGGCACGGCAGATGATGGCCCCATCGGCAGCAGCGACACACCGCAAGCCGACTCCGCACCTGGCAGCGATGTCGGAGCGGGCACAGCAGAACAGAAAACTGCAATCCACCTGACGACAGAGGCATCACACGCCACACCGGCAGCCGATGCGGCATCCACCGCCAGTCCCGCACCGGTGGTGGTGGAGACGGCACCCGCTGCGTTGTCCAACGCAGTGGGGAATGTGGCCGCTGTGTCAAAACCGGCCTATGTCCTCCCAGTTGAAGATCTGCATGCCATTGCACGGCAAGCTGGACTGGAATGGATCAATTCAGATGCCGACAAAGTGGCCAAGGTTCAGGCCGACATTGCCGCAGAGCCTGTGGCCGTGCGCCAACCGCGCGAACCACAAGTCGTTGTGCTGCCTGACGACGGCCCTCTGATTCTGGTGGAAACCCGCCGTGACCTGACCAAGATGGTTCTGCCTTTTGATACGGCCAAACACTGAAATCAACTGAAGAAGCAGCGATCACCCGAAGGCCTGAAAGGCCGCTGACCATGCCACACAAAATGGCTGGTCAGCGGCCTTTTATTTTTCCCGTGCAACCAACCATCATCATTTGGCCAGGGGCGAGTGCAAGGCGGCTTCACGCCAGGCAGAGACCGCCCCAACATCATCGCCCTTCTGCTCGGCCAACTGGGCCAGTTTCACCCAAGCCTGAACCCGCATGGTTCCATTGGTGAGACCAAGCACAGACGACTTGAACAAGGCCAACGCTTTGCCCCACAACTGCTGGCGGAAACACACCTGGGCAGCCAGATACTGCAACACCGGATCAGCCGGATGCGCTGCCTGCAAACGCTCAATGCGCGACAGCCAGACACCATCGGCTGCGGTGGTATCCAACAATCCTTGCAAAACCAGCACCAGCCGCTCTTGCACCGCCCTGTCCAGGCTGCTGTATTGCTCCCACACGGGCAACACCCATTCGCTCCCCCAAGCGCAGAGCTGCGCGGAATCGGCATCTTCACGCCCGACAGACAGCAGACGATCCACCGCAAACAACACCAGATCCGGGTCTTTGCGGTCTGCGGCATCCAACGATTTCCACATTGACCGCAGCTGATCCGCATCGTGGCACGCGCTCATGTTGGCCATCACCAGCCCACGCAACAGGCTGCGCGATGCAGTAGCAGAGAACGCCTTGTGTTTGGCCAGCAAACGGGCGGTGTCAAGGGCGGTCGGGTGATCCTCCCCCAATCGGGCCACGCGCAACTTCAGTCGCAAGGCCAACGTGCGCCGCGATGCCCCCGATGGCAACTGCCCCAGCCAACGGCTGGCTGAACCCAGAAGCCGGTCTTCAATTGCCCAGCGTACCGCCCGCAGCAACGCCCCTTCGCGCACGGTGGCGGTGTTGGGCCCCGCCGCAGCCCGAAGGGCCGAATCAAGATGACTATCGCGTGTACGGTGATCTTGCAGCGTGTGCGACGACTCAGCCGCCAGCAAATGTGCCAGCACCTGCATTTGCACCTGGCGTGGCAACGCATCGGGGCCATCGGCATCCAAGCCGTCCAACTGATCCAAAACCTGTTTGGCCGCACTCCGGGCACGCACATACCGCCCTGCCAACTGGTGTGACAGAGCATCCAGCAAGGCTGCATGGGCCAGCCGCTCCCGCTGGTGTACACGCCAGCGGTGGGCCTGCTGGGGCAACGCCCGCAGCATGGACACGGAGCTCAGAGCCAAATGCAGCAACAAAAACAGCAGCAACACCGCTGCAATCACCAGATTGAACGACATGTCCACCCGGTAAGGTGCCCAAAACAGGGTGACCGTTGCACTGTTCTGCCCCATGAGCAGCGCCAACGCGGCGGCCACCGCAAACAAACCCACCAGCCAAAAAACGATTCTCATGACCGCTCACCGTCCCTGCGCAGCCGCAGACAGCGCGGTCAGGGTGTCATCCGGGCGCGGCATGGTGACACTCTGTGTGGCCTGCAAGGCATCGGTCAACATCTGCATGGCTTGCTGGGTGGACACCTCTTCGGTATCAAAGTATTTGGCCAGCGATGCCTTGACGGCCTGCATGTCTGCGCGCGCTGCAGGCAACTGGCGCAACAACACATTCAAGCGGGCATTGAGCAGTTTCAGCTTCAGGTTCTCGCGCAGGAATACCGATTGATCGGGAGCCAGCAGCACCGCTTCAGGGGCATTGATCTGGCTGACCCTGAGCAAATCCCTGGCAGATTGCGTGGCACTGCTCCAGACAGCCCCCCAGAACTGCCCCCACTTGGCCTGCACCACTTGCCAGGCTCCGGCATCCGGTGGCAAACCCGCCGCCCCGGCGGTGCCACCCGCTCCCGCGCCATCTTTGATACGGGGTTGCGCACGCTTTGGGCTGCTCTTGGCCTCAGGGGCCGCATTGAGCAGAACCAAACCATCGGTGGTGCGGGCCAACTCATCCAGCTGACTGGCCACCGCAGGCAGATCAGCCACCGCCGATGCCTTGATGCGCTCAATGTCACGGGCAATGGCCCTTTGCACCGGATTCAGGCGGGGTTGGGCCGCCTTGGCAATGCGCTCATCCGCAGCCAGCAAGGCAGACACCAAGGGCTGCGCGCTGCCAGTGAGACTGGCATGCTGGATGGCAAACCGCAGGCCCGATTCGATGTCGAGCACCAGCGTATCGTCCCTGGAACGGGACACGCTGAGCATCAGTTCTTCCAGTTGGGTGCGCTGCAAGCTGACTTCGGAAAGCTTGACCTCGGCCACAGCCAACCGGGCCTGCAATTCTTGCGTGAGGGCTTCCGTGCGCTCCACCATTTCTTTGGAGCGGTTGCTTTGCTCGGTCACGGTCATTTCACGCCGCGCCAGCTCTTGCTGGATGCGATCCAGCCGCTGCCACATCCACACGGCCATCAACAAGGCCAGCGCCGCCACGGCCACCGCACCCTTGAGCAACCAACCCGCCCCCATACTGGTCAATACGGGGGCAGAAGGGGCTGTGGCCGAAGCCGTCATGGGAGCGGGCGATGCTGCCGCAATATCGGCAGTCAGGCCCGGCAAAGGAGCTTCGACAGGGCTGGCAGCGGCAGAAAGGGGTGGGGGGGCTGATGTGGTCATGAACAGGGCAGGATTTTAGGCTCCTGCCCTTGCGCCCTGAATCAGACGCACCCCGGCACAGCCATCAGCGTGGCAGATCGGAAAAGCCCATCAGGAACTCATCGACAGCGCGTGCGGCCTGGCGGCCTTCACGGATGGCCCACACCACCAGGCTCTGGCCCCGGCGGATGTCACCGGCAGCAAACACCTTGGCCACATTGGTGGCATAGCCTCCCGTGAACTCGGTGTGCGCCTTGGCATTGCCACGGCCATCCTTATCCACGCCGAACGCATCCAGCACAGTCGCCACGGGGTTGGTGAAGCCCATCGCCAACAGCACCAGATCGGCCTTGTACTCCTTTTCGGTACCGGGCACTTCCAGCAGCTTGCCGTCCTTGAACTCGACCTGCACGGTTTTCAGGCTCTTGACCTTGCCGGCCTCTTTGCCGGTTCCGGCAATGAACTCCTTGGTGGAGATGGCGAACTCGCGCTTGAGGATGCCCTGCTCCGCGCTCTCGTCGTGGCTGGAGCTGGTGCGCAGCTTCAGGGGCCAGTAGGGCCACACCAGCGGCTTGTTTTCCTGCTCGGGAGGCATGGGCATCACCTCGAACTGGGTCACGCTGGCTGCGCCGTGGCGTGTGCTGGTACCCACGCAGTCGGAGCCGGTATCACCGCCACCGATCACGATCACATGCTTGCCATCGGCACGCAACTGGCCCTTGAGCTTGTCGCCCGCATTCACCTTGTTCTGCTGGGGCAGGAACTCCATCGCAAAGTGAACACCATCCAGCTCGCGGCCAGGCACAGGCAGGTCACGGCTCTGTTCGGAGCCACCTGTCAGCAGCACGGCATCGAACTCGGCCTTGAGCTGGTCAGCAGTGACGGTTTCCTTGGCCCAGTTGGTGACCTTGCTGGCAGGGCCGTCCTTGGGCAGCTCACCCACCATCACGCCAGTGCGGAACACCACGCCTTCGGCTTCCATCTGCTTGACGCGACGGTCGATGTGCGACTTTTCCATCTTGAAGTCTGGAATGCCGTAGCGCAGCAGGCCGCCCACGCGGTCGTTCTTTTCAAACACGGTCACGCTGTGACCGGCGCGGGCCAGCTGCTGGGCAGCCGCCAACCCTGCCGGGCCAGCACCCACCACCGCAACGGTTTTGCCCGTTTTGATGGCCGCTGGCTGGGGTTTTACCCAACCGTTTTCCCAGGCCTTGTCGATGATGGCGTGCTCAATGGACTTGATGCCCACCGGGTCGTCATTCACGTTCACCACACAGGCTGCTTCGCAAGGTGCGGGGCAGATGCGGCCCGTGAACTCGGGGAAGTTGTTGGTGCTGTGCAGCACGGTGATGGCGTTTTTCCAGTCGCCCGTGTACACCAGATCGTTGAAGTCCGGAATGATGTTGTTGACCGGGCAGCCGTTGTTGCAGAACGGTG
>CALMMY010000065.1 GCA_937868695.1 uncultured Comamonadaceae bacterium | reverse complement strand
TGGCCCACCTGCACGAGCATTACGACCTGTACGGCGAATACACCGGCGTGCGCAGTGCCCGCAAGCACCTGGGCTGGTATGCCCAGGCCTTCGGCGCGGGCGAGCTGGGCAGCGCCTTTCGCCGTCACATCAACGGCGTGACCAGCTGTGAGGCCCAACTGCGGGCCGTGACCGATTTTTTCGATGTGTGGGAGAGCGGGGGAACGGACTCCGCAGCCGTGGCCCGCACACCGTTCCATGACATGGCAGACGCTGCCGACCAACCTTTGACGATGGCCGCATGAGCAACGACACCCCCAACCTGCAAGACAGCGTGCGCGAGAGCATGCGCGTGTACTTCAATGATCTCGACGGCACCGATCCCACCAACCTGCACGACATGCTGGTCAAGGCCGTGGAAAAGCCACTGCTGGAAATGGTGATGGAGCGGGCGCAGAACAACCAGTCCCGCGCCGCGCAATGGCTGGGCCTCAACCGCAACACCCTGCGCAAAAAACTGCTTGAGCACGGCCTGGCCGAGTGATGGCTGCCCTGCCTGTCGTTTGCCCTGCACGCTGAAATTTTTTCTGATTTTTTCACTTCGACCTTTGTAAAGACCTTCCATGCGAGCCCTTCTTTCCGTATCCGACAAAACCGGCGTTCTTGACCTGGCGCGCGAGCTGCATGCCCTGGGTGTCAGCCTCATTTCCACCGGCGGCACCGCCAAGCTGCTGGCCGATGCAGGCCTGCCTGTGACCGAAGTGGCCGAAGTCACCGGCTTTCCCGAAATGCTGGATGGCCGCGTCAAGACCCTGCATCCCAAGGTGCATGGCGGCCTGCTGGCCCGCCGCGACACGCCCGAGCACATGGCTGCGCTGGCTGCCCACGGCATCGACACCATCGACTTGCTGGTGGTCAATCTGTACCCGTTTGAATCCACCGTGGCCAAATCCGGCTGCACGCTGGCCGATGCCATTGAAAACATCGACATCGGCGGCCCCGCCATGGTGCGCAGCGCCGCCAAAAACTGGAAAGACGTGGCCGTGCTGACCGATGCCAGTCAGTACGCCGAGGTGGTGGCCGAGCTGAAAGCCAGCAAAGCCGTCAGCGATGCCACCCGCTTCAAGCTGGCCGTGGCCGCGTTCAACCGCATCAGCAATTACGACGGCGCGATCAGCGACTTTCTGTCCGCCATCGATCTGTCCAACGGCCTGCCCGAGCAGGAGGCCGCACCCCAGCGCACACTGTTCCCTGCCCAGAGCAATGGCCGCTTTGTCAAGCTGCAAGACCTGCGCTACGGCGAAAACAGCCACCAGCAGGCCGCGCTGTACCGCGACCTGTACCCCGCACCCGGGTCGCTGGTCACGGCGGTGCAGTTGCAGGGCAAGGAGCTGAGCTACAACAACATCGCCGATGCCGATGCGGCCTGGGAGTGCGTCAAATCGTTCGAGGCACCGGCCTGCGTCATCGTCAAGCACGCCAACCCCTGCGGTGTGGCCGTGGGTGCGCACCCGCTGGAGGCCTACAGCAAGGCCTTCCAGACCGACCCCACCAGCGCGTTCGGCGGCATCATCGCCTTCAACCGCACACTGGACGAGGCTGCGGCGCTGCAAGTGTCGAAGCAGTTTGTCGAGGTGCTGATGGCCCCCGGCTTCACGCCCGAGGCGCTGGCCGTGTTCAAGACCAAGGTCAATGTGCGCATCCTGCAAATTGCATTGCCACCCGGTGGCCCCACCGCCTGGGACCAGGGCCGCAACTTCATGGATGCCAAGCGCGTGGGCTCGGGCCTGCTGCTGCAAACCTCCGACATCCATGAACTGAAGCTGTCCGACCTGAAGGTGGTGACCAAGGTGCAGCCCACCGAGCAGCAGCTGCAAGATCTGCTGTTTGCGTGGAAGGTGGCCACTTATGTCAAGAGCAATGCCATCGTGTTCTGCGCCAACGGCATGACCTTTGGTGTGGGTGCGGGCCAGATGAGCCGCCTGGATTCAGCCCGCATCGCCAGCATCAAGGCCCAGGCCGCCGGGCTGTCACTGGCAGGCACAGCGGTGGCCAGCGATGCGTTCTTCCCCTTCCGCGATGGCCTGGATGTGGTGGTGGATGCCGGTGCTACCTGCATCATCCAGCCCGGTGGCAGCATGCGCGACCAGGAAGTGATCGATGCCGCCGACGAGCGCGGCGTGGCCATGGTGTTCAGCGGCGTGCGCCACTTCAGGCACTGATGAATCTGCGCTGATGCTCGCCAAGCCTGGCTTGGCGAGTCGGTGCAGGCGCACACAGGTTCGACCGGGCGAGGGGTGAGCCGTCAGACAATCTCTGCTCGCAGTGTGCGGAGGATGGCTCACCCCTTGGCTGGGCGCAGAGTGCAGCAATGGCTCCCTGTGTTGTCTTTT
>CALMMY010000064.1 GCA_937868695.1 uncultured Comamonadaceae bacterium | reverse complement strand
CGGGCGCAGAGCGAAGTAACGCCGCCCCAAAAACCGACAGACCACAAACCAACAATCTTTGCACCGCAACGTGCAGAAGACACCTACCTCACCCCTTGCACGGGCGCAGAGCGCAGCAACGCATCCGCAACCCCGGAAAACCCAAACCCGGCTCAGCCCACCAGCTTGTCCTGCGTGCGGGTGTCGAAGTCGCTCGCATCGTGGCGTTCGTGCAGCTGCGTGTCCAGCGGCCCCCAGGTGCGGTTGACCATGCGCCCGCGCCGGGCAGCCGGGCGCTGGGCAATCTCGTCGGCCCAGCGGATGACGTGGGTGTACTCATGCACCGACAGAAACTCGCCCGCCTCGTAAATCTGCCCCTTGGCCAGCGCACCGTACCAGGGCCACACCGCAATGTCGGCAATCGAATAGTCGTCACCGGCCAGAAAGCGGCTCTCTGCCAGGCGGCGGTTGAGCACATCCATCTGCCGTTTGGCCTCCATCGCAAAGCGGTTGATGGGGTATTCCATCTTGCTGGGCGCGTAGGCATAGAAGTGGCCGAAGCCGCCGCCCAGATAGGGCGCACTGCCCATCTGCCAGAACAGCCACGACAGGCACTCGGCCTTCTTTGCGCCCGTGGGCAGCAGCGCACCGAACTTCTCGGCCAGGTACAGCAGGATGGCCCCGGACTCAAACACCCGCACCGGCTCCGGCCCGCTGCGGTCCATCAGCGCCGGAATCTTGGAGTTGGGGTTGACCTCCACAAACCCGCTGCCAAACTGGTCGCCCTCCTGGATACGGATCAGCCACGCGTCGTACTCGGCCCCGGTGTGGCCCAGGGCCAGCAGCTCCTCCAGCATCACCGTCACCTTCACGCCGTTGGGCGTGGCCAGCGAGTACAGCTGCAACGGGTGCTTGCCCACCGGCAGCACTTTGTCGTGCGTCGGGCCTGCAATCGGGCGGTTGATGCTGGCGAACTTGCCGCCGTTGGCCTGGTCCCAAGTCCAGACGCGGGGAGGGGTGTAGTCGGTGGGTGTGGTCATGGCTCACAGTGTAGGCAAGGCTGGGCAACCGTGGGTGTGGCGGGGGGATGGTGGACTTGCGGGTAGGCAAAATGCCGGTCAGAAAGAGGGTGTTCACTCCATCGTGTCCGGGTGCTGAGGCAGGCGACCCTGATCAATACATGGATACCACCCACCCCAACGACGCTCCAGGGAGACCGCATGAAATTCCGCATTGCAGAGGTTGAAGTTCCAGCCGAAGAACCATTCAAATTTGACGCACTGGCGCGAAAACCAGTGGTGGAATTTCTCTGCGACCTGATCAAACAGATTGAAGGCCCGTTCGTTGCTGCCGCCCAAGCTCGGCAATGACCTTTGACAAACAGCAAAAATGAACACCGCTGACCTCACTGCTCTGCTGACCCGTCTGCTGGCCGAGCCACGCGAAACCGAGTGGCTGGAGTTCAAGGCCACGCGGCTGGAGCCTCAGTTGCTGGGCGAATACCTGTCGGCCTTGGCCAATTCGGCCAGCCTGCTGGGCAAGCCACGGGCTTATCTGGTGTTTGGCGTGGAAGACGGCACCCACGCGGTGGTGGGCACAGCGTTTGACCCGTTGGCTGAGGTGGCCAAAGCGGGCGGGCCGCTGCTGCCCCTGTGGCTGCACCTGGGTTTGCAACCCAACGTGGGGTTTGAAATTCATGCGTTTTCCCACCACGGGCAGCGGGTGGTGCTGTTCGAGGTGTTTCCCGCGTTTGACCGGCCCATCAAGTTCTATGGCACGGCCTACGTGCGCAACGGCACCAGCAAAACCGAACTGGCCCGCTACCCTGAAAAGGAGCGCGCACTGTGGAACCGCAGGCTGGACTGGAGCGCCCAGGTGTGCGAGCAAGCCACGCTGGCCGACCTGGACCCGGCAGCCATTGCCAAAGCCCGCACCGAATTTGCGACCAAAAACCCCAGGCAGGCCGACGCGCTGGCCACTTGGGACGACACCACGTTTTTGAACAAGGCCAAGCTGACGGTGCATGGCCAAGTGACGCACGCCGCTTTGCTGTTGCTGGGCCGCCCCGAAAGCACCACACTGCTGGCCCCTGCCGCCGCACGCATCAGCTGGCTGCTGAAAAATGACCGCAACGAAGACTTGGACTACGAGCACTTTGGCCCACCTTTTTTGCTGACAGTGGACGAGGTGCTGGCCCGCATCCGCAATCTGAAGGTGCGCGAGTTGCCTGACGGTACGCTGTTCCCGGTGGAGCTGACTCAGTACGACCCCTGGGTGATTCGAGAAGGGTTGCACAACTGCATTGCCCATCAGGATTACGGGCTGCGGGGCCGCATTCAGGTGGTGGAAAAACCCGATGCCTTGCTGCTGACCAACGTGGGCGGTTTTTTGCCGGGCCGGGTGGAAACGGTGATCGAGCAGGATGCACCGCTGGAGGTGTACCGCAACCCGTTTCTGGCCGAGGCGATGGTGAACCTGAACATGATTGACACGCAGGGCGGTGGCATCAAGCGCATGTTCATGAAGCAGCGTCAGCGGTTTTTTCCCATGCCAGATTACGACTTGTCGCAGCCCGAACGGGTGGCCCTGACGGTGCGCGGGCGCATTCTGGACGAGCGTTACACCCGCCTGCTGATGGCGCAGACCGACTTGGATCTGGGCACCATCATCCTGCTGGACAAGGTGCAAAAGGGGCAGCGCATTGATGCCGAAGGGGCCAAACGCCTGAAGGCCGCCAGACTGGTGGAAGGCCGTTACCCGAACTTGCTGGTTGCTGGCAATGTGGCTGCGGTTGCGGGCCAAAAAGCCCAGCACATTCGCAACCGTGGGTTTGACAGCCAGTACTACCGCGACTTGATCGTGGCCCTGGTGGCAGAGCACCAACCTGTATCACGCGAAGACATTGACGCGCTGCTGCTGGACAAGTTGCCAGAGGTGCTGACGCAGGAACAGAAGCTCACAAAAGTTCATAACCTGCTACGGAATTTGGCAGAGGCGGGAGTGATTCAAAACGTGGGGGTCAGGCGCTGGCCCAAATGGGTTTTGGGCAACCAGCGGTCAACCGAAAACCATCAACAGAAACCATAGAAATGCAGTTGTCTGAGACCCAGTGAATACCGTAGATCATTGATTTTTAAAGTTTTCCTCATTGATTTTTTGGGTGCTGATTGCTGAAAAAACCATTGAAACAATCAATGGCCGTTACCCACGCAGCCCATCTTGCCCAAAAGAACCAATGGGCTTTCAAAGTGCCTCACCCCAGCGCCACCCACAGGCTGCGGCGCAGCAGCTCGGCGGCGGAGATGCCCAGCACGCCGAAGGTCAGCATCATCCCCGCGACGCGGAAGCGGAAGTCTTCTTTGGTCTGGCTCACGCCCCAGGCGTGGGCGCAGCGGGCCACCAGCAGGGCCAGGCCCAGGCCATGCACCAGCCAGGCGGGCGAGCCGCCTATTTCCACCAGCGCAATCAGCAGCAGTGCCAGCGGCACGTATTCGGCAAAGTTGGCGTGTACGCGCATGGCCCGCAGCAGCTCGGGCTGGCCGCCATCGCCCACGGCCACGCGGTAGCGGCGGCGCAGGCCGATGGTGCGCCAGCTCAATGCAACAAACAGCAGGGCCAGCAGGGCGGCGTAGGGGGCGAGGTGAATCATGGTGGAGACCTTGTGGTGGGGGTGGCTTCACAGCCGGGCAGCGAGTTCGGCGGCCTGGGCGATGGCGCGTTTGGCATCCAGCTCGCCCGCTTCCAGCGCACCGCCGATGATGTGCAGGTTGCGGTTGAGCTCCCAGGCCGGGGCCGTGCCGGGCTGGCCGGGCGGCAGCGCCAGCAGATCGTCGGCCAGCGTGCGCTGGGGCACCTGGCCCGCGCACAGTACCACGGTGTCGCAGGGTATCCAGGTGGGGTCGGTGCGCTGCTCGCCGTGGCTGATGAGCAGGCCCTCGTCGGCAATGCGCTCGTAGTTCACGCCGCCCAGCATGGTCACGTTGCGCTGCTTCAGGCTGGCGCGGTGTATCCAGCCGGTGGTTTTGCCCAGGCCCGCGCCTGGTTTGCCGGGCTTGCGTTGCAGCAGCGTCACCTGGCGGGCGGGGGCGTGTACCTGCGGTTTGGCCGGGTTGAGGCCGCCGGGGTGCAGGGCGGGGTCGCTCACGCCCCACTCGGCCTGCCAGGCGGGCAAGTCCACCGTGGTGCTGTGGACGTGGCCCGCGTTGTCGGTACACACCAGGTACTCGGCCACATCGAAGCCGATGCCGCCCGCCCCGATGACCACCACGCGCTGGCCCACGGGCCTGTGGTCGCGCAGCACGTCCAGGTAACCCAGCACCTTGGGGTGGTCTTGCCCGGCAATGCGCGGGTCACGCGGGGTGATGCCGGTGGCAATGACGATGTGATCAAACCCTGTGTGCAGGTCAGCCGCGCTGACCCGCGCACCCAGCTTCAGCACCACGCCGGTGGTGTCGAGGCGGCGCTGGAAGTAGCGCAGCATCTCGTTGAATTCTTCTTTGCCCGGCACCTGCCTGGCCAGGTTGAGCTGGCCGCCGATGGCGGGCGCGGCATCGAACAGCGTGACTGCATGGCCGCGCTCGGCCAGGTGGATGGCGGCGGTCATGCCCGCAGGCCCGGCACCCACCACGGCCACGCGCTTTTTGGCCACCACGGGGCGGAACACCAGCTCGGTTTCGCGGCAGGCGCGGGGGTTGACCAGGCAGCTGGCCACCTTGTTCTGAAACACATGATCCAGGCAGGCCTGGTTGCAGGCAATGCAGGTGTTGATCAGGTCGGCCTGGCCCGCAGCGGCCTTGGCCACAAACCGGGCATCGGCCAGCAGCGGGCGGGCCAGCGACACCATGTCGGCCATGCCGTTGGCCAAAATGTCTTCGGCCACCTCGGGTGTGTTGATGCGGTTGCTGGTGACCAGCGGCGTGGTGATGCCCGCCGCCGCAAACTCGGCCTTCATCTTGGCCGTGACCCAGGCAAACGCCGCGCGCGGCACGCTGGTGGCGATGGTGGGCACCCGCGCCTCGTGCCAGCCGATGCCGGTGTTGATGATGGTGGCCCCGCCCTGCGCCACGGCCTTGCCCAGCTGCACCACCTCGTCCCACGTCGAGCCATCGGGCACCAGGTCGATCATGGACAGGCGGTAGATGAGCGTGAAGTCTTTGCCCACCGCCTCGCGGGTGCGGGCCACGATTTCCAGCGGCAGCTGCATGCGCTGGGTGTAGTCGCCGCCCCAGCGGTCGGTGCGCTTGTTGGTGTGGCGGGCCAGAAACTGGTTGATGAAGTAACCCTCGGAGCCCATGATTTCCACGCCGTCATACCCCGCCTCGCGGGCCTTGGCCGCGCAGTTGACGAAGGCGCGAATTTGCCGCTCCACGCCACGGGCCGACAGCTCCCACGGCTTGAACGGCGAAATGGGTGACTTCAGGCGGCTCGGTGCCACCGCCAGCGGGTGGTAGGCATAGCGCCCGGTGTGCAGAATTTGCAGCGCAATCTGGCCGCCCGCCTGGTGGACGGCATCGGTCACCACCCGGTGGCGTTTGGCCGCGCCGCTGGTGGCCAGCGTGCCCGCAAA
>CALMMY010000063.1 GCA_937868695.1 uncultured Comamonadaceae bacterium | reverse complement strand
TTTGCTCAGGAGTAACGAACATGATGATTCCTTCAATAAAACGATCGGGCAACTAAAACAAGGTTATGTTGCAGTGCAGCATGGATCGAATTATAGGGAAAACCCCTTCTTGTGCATGTTGTTTTGTTGCACTGCAACAAAATATTTATTCCCAGAAAATCAAAGCATCCGAACCCAGCAACCGCATGTCTACAGGTTTGCCAACCGGCAACAACACTTTGGTTGGAACATGGCCAAAAGGTAGACCTGTCAAAACAGGTACACCAGCCGGGCAAAATTCTGTTGACTTTGCCAACTGAGCCCTCAGCCAGCTGGCAACTGTGCTGAGTTTGAAACCCTTATCGCGCGGCACAGGCTTGTATTGGTTGAAATGGCCAAGGAGAACCGCCTTTTGCCGCCCCAGAATGCCCGCATTCAGTAGCTGGGTCAACATGCGTTCGATGCGGTAAGGATGCTCTCCAACGTCTTCCAGAAACAGAATGCCACCATCTACTGTTGGCATCCAAGGCGTACCCACCATGGACGACAACACCGATAAATTCCCCCCCCAAAGCACGCTGTTTTGAATGCTGAATGCGGTTTCGCCTGTTTCCAGCGATTGGCGCTCGTTTTTGGGGACGCGCCACCCTGCCCCCTCACTGGATCCCGTGAGCACATCATCGAAACACGCTTCCATGATGTCATCGGGCAGTGGATCGGCCTGGGTTCCAAGGGCAGGGTCCGCACCAAAATCCTCCCCCAGTGAGGGGCCGGCCCACGTGATTGCTCCGCCATCAATGTGACCGCAGGTGCGTTGCCGGTGTGCCATCAAGCCCAGTTGCAAGGCCGTGAAATCGCTGAAACCGACCCATTGCATGCCATTTTCAATAGAGCGGGAAATATCGTCATAGGGCAACTGCGCAAGCACCCGTGTCAGCCCGTAGCCACCCCGAGAAATCAAGGCCACTTGGGCTCCACTGCAAGCTGCCCGGCGAATCGCTTCAATCCGCACCTCATCAGGCCCGGCAAAACGCTGAAAACTGCGCAGAGCATCGGTGTCAACTTCGACTGAGTAACCCAAGGCCTTCAGGCGCTGTACGCCCCGGCGGAATGCGGGCTTGTCTCGAACAGCACCAGAGGGAGAATAAATATAGATGTGCTGCATGGTTTGGATTAAAAAGGCCAGAGGCCATGAACAGGGAAAAGTGAAGAAAAGCAAGAGCCTTTCAGGGGCTTGGTTTGCCTGCACTGACGCAATTGATGACGGCATCAGCCAGAGCTCTTGAATCAGACTTCGATTCCAACGCCACAAGCGGAAAATGGATTTGAATGATGCCACTCAGGTTGAGGGCTGCATCCTCCACCGCAGGCCAGCTCCCGAACGCACGCTGTGCAGCTCTGAACCCCTTGTCTGGAAACGGCGCATCATAAGCGGCCTTCTGAACGGTGGATGGCTTCGCCCGGGTATTGGGGGCGTGGCCACTGGGCTCATCCAGCCAGACAATGGCCTGAAACAATTTGGGGGCCATCGACATCAGCCGACACCCTATTTGTGCCACGCCAGCTTGGCTGGGCAGCACACAGATCACATTTGCCAGTTGCAATTGCACCATCCAGGCATGGAGAACCTTTGCATGCCAGTCTACTGAGTGAAATGACTGTTTTTTAGGCTTGTCGCTCCGACCGAAGCCCACCAGATCAGGAACCGCCACCCGCACCCCGCTGGACAGCAACGCTGGAATCAGGTGCCGAAATGTGTAGCCCCAACCCTCAACGGGATGAAGACACAACACACAGTGCGGCGAGTTGCACACTTCAGGCGATTGATCCACCCCGCTCAAATGCAACCCATCAAGCACAGGCAAGTCGGTCCACCGTTGCATGGGCCAAGGCCAATCGGGCAAAGCGGCAAAACGATGCTCTGGCGTGCGCAAAGCGTCTTCGCGCAAAGGATTTCGATTGACCCGACGTGGTTTGAAAAAATTATGCAGAACATGGGCGCATTCAACAGCCTGTACCCCTGCGTGAACCACTGTGTGGTGGTTAAGACCTGGCTGAGAAAACAAATTCAGTACGGAACCTGCCGCCCCCGCTCTGGGATCGTGTGCCCCAAACACAACCCGATCCAGACGGGCATGCAAGATTGCCCCACTGCACATGGCACAAGGCTCCAGAGTGACGTAAAGGGTGCAGCCTTCAAGGCGGTAATTACCCACAGCCTGTGCCGCAGCACGCAAGGCCACCACTTCGGCATGCGCGGTGGGATCGCAACTGGAAATAGAAAGATTGTGTCCGGCTGCCAACAAACGCCCCCCCTTCACCACCACTGCGCCCACGGGCACTTCACCGGCTGCCTCCGCTTGATGCGCCTGCGCCAAGGCAAGCTGCATCCAGGCTGCATCTTCATCAACAAATGTGTTCATTCTTTTTCTGGCATGGTGCGGGGTTGTTGCATCAGTTGATCCATTTGCTCTTTGACTTGGTTGACCTGATTGCGCGGCGTGGTTGCGGGCGCGGGCGAACCACTTCCAGATACACCCGTGGCGGGCTGAGTTGAACCGGACAATGTTGACTGGGTTGTGGGCAATGCCGCCATCTGACGCTTGACCAA
>CALMMY010000062.1 GCA_937868695.1 uncultured Comamonadaceae bacterium | reverse complement strand
GCGTGCTGCACCGCCTGGTGGACGGCGGCCACAGCGTGGTGGTGATCGAGCACGATCTGGACGTGATGGCCGAAGCCGACTGGATCATCGACCTGGGGCCGGAAGGCGGCGCAGAAGGTGGCCGCATCGTGGCCGCCGCCCCGCCCGAAGCCGTGGTGGCGCTGGGCACACACACCGGCGTGGCGCTGGAGCCGGTGCTGGCGCGGGGGTGAGGGCATGCCTGCTTCGATAATGCACCTTCATCCGCTCGGAGGCACCGTTTCATGACTTCACCCAGCATCTGGTCGTTTCAGGAAAATTTTGATTTTCGGCACGACGTGGGGCCAGACAGCCCGTTTCACCACGCGCTGGAGAGCCACCGGGGCGAGTACAGCCGCCAGAAAATGCTGACGGCCTTTCATCTGGATCGGCAAGGCCAACTGCGGCCCGGTGCCCAGGCCAAGCAGTTTGAGGCGGTGCTGTTCGGCGGGCATGTGGGGTGCGGCAAATCCACCGAGCTGCGCGACTATGCCCGCCTGTTCAGGCAGTCCTACACCGTTCACCACCTGGAACTGACCAAGACGCTGGACATCCACAACCTGCGCTTCAGCGACCTGTTGATGGCCCTGGCCAATGCGCTGGTGCGCACGTTCCAGGACGAAAATTTGTCCATTCGCCCCGATGCGATTTTCATCACGCCCGTGGTCAACTGGTTTGACACCCGCATCCTGAAGCAGGAGCGTTTCAAGGACATCGAGGGCGAAATCAAAACCGAGGTCAAGGCCGAGGGCGGCATCCCGTTTCTGGCCAGCCTGCTGGCCACCATCACCGGCAAAGTGCGGGCCGGGGCCAGCTACCGCGAAGAACTGCGGCGCGAAATCCGCGATGGCTTTTTGCAACTGCTGCAGCACTTCAACGCCCTGATTGCCCACACCAACGGGGTGCTGGCGCGGCAAAGCCGGGGGCCGTTGCTGTTCATCATCGACGGCACCGACAAGCTCTCCAAAGACGACTCCGAAACCTTCTTCACCGCCGATGTCAACCAGCTGGGGCAGATTCAGACCAACCTGGTGGTGTGCGCCCCCATCTCGGTGCTGCTGGAGTCTGGCACCACCGGCCAACGGTTCACGCGCGTGCAGTTGCCCATGGTCAAGGTGTTCGAGGCCGACGAAACCCCCCGCCAGGCCGAAGAAGATGCCTTGATCGAACTGGTGCTCAAGCGCATGCCGCTGGCCTACTTTGACGACCAGGACACCGTCCGCTATCTGGTGCGGCACAGCGGCGGCCATGTGCGCGACCTGCTGCGGCTGGTGCGGGCCGCGTTCTCGCGCATGGACGGCGACACCCTCACCCGCGAGGTGGCCGCACTGGCGGTGCGCGACGTGGCTTCCGAATACCAGCGCCTGGTGCGCCAGAGCGACTGGCCCGATCTGGTGCGCATCGACCAGTCCCAGGGCGACGAAAAAGACCGCACCGACGACCGGCTGCGCCTGCTCTACGACCTGGTTTTGCTGGAGTACAACAGCTACTGGTGGCGCAGCCACCCCCTGGTGCGCACGCTGGCGGCCTACCAGAAGGCAGCAAAGGCCGCGCAAGCTGCCGCTGCCACCCCAGCCGCGCTGCCACCCACCACCCCGACCTGACATGACCGCTGCGGCCCTGGGCGTACCAACCCCTGACCCCGGTGCCGGTGAGGTGGTGCAGACCGAACACTCCGGCGACTTCCTGCGGCTCACCCGCCTGTGGCAGCACCGCACCCATTTCAGCCTGCTGTTTGCAGCCTTCGACAACCCGGCTTACCGGGACGGGTTGATCCAGCGGCTGAACACCGTGCAACCCGGCTTGCGCATGGAGCTGGCGGCCACCGACACCCCGCAAGACTGGCTGGCCCGCTTGCAAGCGGCCATGCAGGCAGGCGAAAAGCGGGTGCATGCCCTGCTGCCCGCACGCAGCCAGGAGGACACCACCCGCTGGTGGCAGCAGGCCAACGTGCTGCGCGAACGCCTGGCCGATGCCTTCCCCGCCACCCTGTTGGTTTGGTTGAGTGATGCCGACATCGACACCGCCGCCCACCAGGCCCCGGATCTGTGGAACTGGCGCGAAGCCGTGTTCACATTCACCCATGCTGTTCCGGTGAACTTGCCAGACCTGTCAACAGAGCGGTTTTTTCCGTTCGGTGGTGGGCCAGATGCCAAGGGTGTGCAGCAGCGGCTGGCTGACATTGAGCAATATCTTCGACAGGCGGAGACAGACTCGGTGGCTGCTGCGTACCTGCAACTGGAGGCCGCCCTGGCCCACGAAAGGCTGGGTCAATTGGACGAGAGTGAGGCTGCAGCACGCGCGGCGGCCAGTGCCTTCCAGCTGGCGGGCAATGCACTGCTGGCTGCCAAGGCTCAAGGTCACATCGCCTACATCCTTCAGTTACGCGGGCAACTGGACGAGGCACTGACCATCTGGCAGACAGAGTGCCTGCCGGTTTTCGAGAGGCTGGGCCTGACTCGGGAAACGGTCATTGCCAACGTGCGCGTGATGGAGCTTCAGGCGCTTGTCCGAGAGAAACGCAGTTGAGACGCGCACGTTCCAAACAGCTGTGCCGACCGATGCCACGCATCGGCAAAGTCGCCCGCTTCAACCCCGACACACTGGCCATCGCCTGGACGGGAAAACGCATTGGCGACGTGCTGCACATGGGGGTGGACGAGGCGGTGAGCTTATTCGCCACATGCCCATGAACGTGAGCTTGGATGACCTGCGCCGCTACGCGGTGGCACGCAGCCTGTTTGCCCCCACTGGTCTGGTGCAGGCTGTCAGGCAGATGGGCGGCTTTGTGCAGGCCGATCCGCTGAGGGTGCCCGCCAGGGCGCAAGACCTGACGCTGCGCCACCGGGTGCGCGGCTACCGCGCCGGTGACCTGGAGCGGCGGTATCCGTCGCTGGCTGTGCAGGAAGATTTTTTCATCAACTACGGATTTTTGGTGCCCGAGCTGCGGGCGCTGATGCATCCGCGCACCGCCGCCCAGCCTTGGGATGATGCACGCTGGGCACAGGCCAACGGGGTGCTGGCGCAGGTCAGGCGGCTGGGCAGGGCGCATCCCGCTGAGGTGGATGCGGCGCTGCAGCACGGGATGGCTGTCAACTGGTTTGGCGGGCAAAGCCGCCTGACCACCGGTTTGCTTGACGGCCTGCACTACCGGGGGCTGTTGGATGTGGTGGGGCGCGACAGCGGCACCCGCTGCTACGCCGTGGCAGCGGCCTGGCCTGAAACCGCCGATCCCCAGGCCGCGATGGACGCGATGGCCGATGCACTGGTACAGACCTATGCCCCCTTGCCTGCGGCCAGCTTGGGCCAGCTGGTGGGCATGCTGGGGCACGCGGCTCCCCAGTGGCGGGGTTTGCGCAAGACCACGCTGGCCCGTGCCAAGGCCAGGCTGGCACAGGCGTGCGTGGCGGGCGTGGACTGGTATTGGCCTGCGCACGAAGACCCCCGGCATCCGGCGTGGCGCACACCCCGCTCGGTGCGGCTGCTGGCCCCGTTCGACCCGGTGGTGTGGGACCGCCGCCGCTTTGAGCTGCTGTGGGGTTGGGCCTACCGTTTCGAGGCCTACACCCCTGCGGCCAAGCGGGTGAGGGGGCACTATGCCTTGCCGTTGCTGTGGTGCGACCGCGTGATTGGCTGGGCCAATCTCAAGGTGGTGGACCAGCGCCTGTGCAGCGACCTGGGCTACATCCAGCCCCCACCCACCGGGGCTGCCTACGAAACCGCACTGGCCCGCGAGCTGCAGGCCATGTCGGTGTCTTTGGGGCTGGCCGCCTGACGTGCCACAACGGCCACGGTCAGCTGTCCCACCCGAAGGAGCAGCCGTTGATTCCCAATCAGAAATAAAGCGCCGACTCCGCCGGAATCGGCTGCCCGGCGGCTTGCAGCATGGTTTCCAGTCCGAAGCGGTTGAACTCATTCGCAAAGAGCCAGAGGAAGGGCAGGTTCTGTGCCTGCCAGATGGGCACCCAGGTTTCCTGACCGTTGAGGGTGCGCCGCACCTGAAGTTGCGGGTTGAACTGGTACAGGCCCTGGCGCAGGCGGATAAACAACCGGCGGTTGTAGGCGTAGTCGCGGTTCACCTCGTTGCGCGACAGCACCCCAGACAGGTGCGGGCGGCGGTTGCGCTCGGGTGGCAGCACATGGGTGGGCAGGTGTTGCCAGGCATCCAGCAGCAGGGCGGTGTTCACTCCGCCGTAGGTGTGCGGGTAGTTGGCAAAGGTGGACAGTTGCAGCGCCCACATGGTTTGCACCAGCAGGTATTCAGACTGGTGGCGCTCGATGCGCACCAGCCGCTGGCCGGTGCTCAAGTCCAGCGTGGGCGGGGCCAGCAGGTCGTACAGCGCGGCAAATGGCGGGCGGGTGTACCCGGCCTCAGGTGGGGTTTGGGCGGCCAGGCGCAGCAGCCAGTGCAGGGCGGTGGTGCCGAAGTGATCCACCGCCTGCACATCGGCTCCGCGCTCAATCAGGGCCTCGACCAGTGGCAGGTTGCGCATGAGGGTGGCGGCCATCAGCGGGGTGAGGTTCATGGGCAGGCGGTGCTCCAGGCCGTGCTGCTCGCACTGGCGCAGGATGTCTTTGAACTGCTTTTGCCCGTAGGCGGCAAAGTGCTTGCGCGTGATGCCGTTGGCCTGGGCGCTGATGCTCTGGTGGTTGCCAAAACCAGGCAGCTCGGCCAGCGCCCCGGCCAGCGTGGGCAGGTGGTGGATGACGGCCATGTCCAGCAGGGTCTGGCGGTGCTTCTGGCCGGGGATGCGTTCTTTGAACACCTTGCCCAGCAGCTCGCGGGTGCGGGGCTCGTCCCACACCGGCCAGGGCACCGGGGTCTGTTTCAGGATGCCGCGCTCAATGGCCTCGGCCTGCTCCTGCTTGCCTTGCAGCGCCAGCCGCCGGGCTTCTTTCTGCCAGTCTTCGCGGCTGGACTGGGCGGCCTGCACCTTCACACTGGCTCCGGCCTCGGCCAGCCCCAGCAGCCCGAACAGCGGGTGGCCGGTGTCCGATTCCACCAGGTACAGGTTGCGCACGGCCCGTGTCAGCGCCACATACAGGGCGTTGACGTAGAACTTGTAGGTGTCCAGCGATTTGTCCGATTTGTCGCGGGCGCGGCGGTAATCCAGCTCGTCGGCCAGCAAGTCCTCGGGGCGCACGCCTTCGGTGATGTCGGCAAAGGCGCTGCGGTGCTCGGACACCACGCGGTACAGGATGATGTTGTCGTACTCCAGCCCCTTGGCCTCGTGTACCGAAAACAGCAGCGGCGTGCCAAAGCAGGCGCGGGCGGCGGGCTTGTCTTCTTCGCGCAGCACCAGCACTGCAAACCGGGTGGACTGGCGGGTTTGCTTGTCCAGCTCGGCGGTGCTGGCGGGCTTGTCGGGCAGCAGGTGGACTTCGCCCGCCTCGGTGCCCACGGCCTGCACCAGGTGGTTGCTTTCGCGGTCGATGGAGCCAAACCGCTGCTGCTTGATTTTGAGCAGCTGGTTGGCCAGCCGCGTCACGTTCTGGCCATTGCGGAAGTTGGACCACAGCACCCGCAGCGCCTGGCGCTCGGCCAGGGCCGCGTCTTGCCAGAACAGGGTTTTGACCTGTGCCCATGAGAAAAAGTTGGGGTGGACGATCTGGTTGGCATCGCCGCACAGCAAAAAATGGCCGGGCTGCTTCAGCATTTTCAGCACCAGGCGCAGTTGCACCGGGGTGAGGTCTTGCACCTCGTCGATCACCACAAAGTCGTACTGCGGCTGGGTGGCTTCCATCCACGCCTGGGCCACCAGGTTCAGGTCGTACAGGCCACTGTCGGCCAGCCATTGGCGGTACTTATCAAACAGGTCGTACAGCGTGTCGCGCTGGGCCGGGGCAAACAGGCACTGGCGCACGCCCAGCGCCAGGTACTGGGCGCGGGTCAGTACACCCTGGGCGGGGGCGGCCAGCACGCCCCGGATTTCCTCGAACGACTGGTGGGCATCCAGGCCCTTGAAGGCCTGGCCCTGGCGCATGCGCTGGAACCAGCCCACAAAGTCGCGCCAGGTGGCCTCGCGCCCGGCGGGCATGCGCACCGACTCCAGCAGCTCGCGGTACGACATGAACACCGCGTCCTGGTGCGCCGTGTCGTGTGCATGCGCGTGGTACAGCCCGCGTGCATGCTGGGCCAGGTAGGCCGATTGCGTGACGTACAGCACCTCGCCCTGTGCCTGCTTCATCTTCTCCAGCGTGAGGGCAGTTTTGCCGCTGCCCGCACTGCCCACCACGATGAGCGGCGCGGGCGTGTCGAACACGGCCTGCTGGGTGTCGTCGAACGAGATGGGCTTGTCCAGCAGGTGGATGGTGTTGCGCTGCGCGTGCAGGTAGCGCAGCGGCTCGGCCTCGCGCTCGGCTTCTTCTGGCAGCAGGTCGGGAATCAGCGCCTCGTCCACCGTGGCTCCGCGCAAAAACCGCGACTGCTCGTAGGCGTGGTGGGCAATCACCTCCAGCATCAGCGCACACACGCCGCCGGGAGCCCGCACCAGTGCAAACAGCAGGCGGTTGGCATCGTCGAGGCGGGCACGGTAAAACTTGCCGTGGGCCACATTGGCCAGTTTTTTGACCTGGGCCGCCCGGAAGTCGCCCGCCGCAATGGCTTTGGTGACTTTGGCGTAACTGCTGGCCACGGCAGACGTGTCCAGGCCGGTGTATTCAAGAATGCGCATGGGAGGCAAGGGGAAAATGGATTGTGGGCAGGGGCCGACGGCTGCCAATCCGGCCACGCCCGCCCCCAGGCAGAGCGTATCAGTCGATGGCGCGGCTGGATGAGCGGGCCAGGGTGTAGCTCAGGCCGATGCCCACGGTGGCTCCGGTGTTGCGCTGCACCAGTGGGCTGTTGCGGTTGGCGGCACCGGCCACGGAGTCGATGCGGGCGTAGGTGAACAGCTGCCAGTCGGGGTTGAAGCGGTAGCTGGCCGACACGCCTGCCCGCACGGCCACCAGCCCGCTCTGGGCCTGGTAGGCGGGGCGCGTGGCGGTGGCGTAGGCTGGAGCCACGCCGTAGAAGGTGTCGTTCAGGCGCTGGTTGCCCACCACGGCGCTGACGCTGGCGCTGTAGCTCAGGCCGTAGTTGGAGCGGCGGTCAAACACCAGCCGGGGTTCGAAGCTCACGCCACGCTGCTTGAATCCATCACTCAGGTCGAACACGCCGCGCACAGGCAAGTCCAGCCGCCAGCGGCCATTGCTGCGCTGCGCAGGGTCGCTCAGCTCGATGCGCAGGCGGGGGCCGAATTCGACCAGCGTGCCCAGGTCGGGCATGCCCTGGCGCACGGTCACGTCGGCAGAGCTGGAACCCAGCGCCCCGGCAAAGCCCACGTCCAGCTTGATGCGGGGTGTATTGATGGCCCGCAGACCCAGGGTGTCGCGGTCGGCCCGCAGCCACTTGCCCCGATACACGAAATAAGGCAGCACACCCACTCCGTTTTTCTGCTGGTTGGCACCGGGGTAAGCCTGCTGCGACACCGCCACGCCCAGTGCGCCGATTTCCCACAGCGGCAGGCCGGGGGCGGTGGCCGGTGCGGCCTGCGCGGTGGTGGATGGCACGGGGGCGGCGCTGAGGGCAGGGGTCATGGTCTGGGCTTGTGCCAGCGGCCAGGCCAGCAGCAGGGCCAGGCCAATGACCTGGCCTGGGCCTGCCTGAGAGGGAAGAGGTGTGCGCATGGGGCTTCCTGAATGTGGTGTGTGAAGGGGCGGACGGATGGCGGCAAATCATAGGTCTTCAGCCGCCCAGAGGCTGGGAATGGCCCGCACTGGCCACACGGCCAAGGGGGCATCTTGGGGGCAGGCTCAGCCGCTGGTCAGCCGCCCGTCCACCAGCACGATGGGGCGGTCGCAGCGGGCCGCCAGCCGGGGGTCGTGGGTGACGATGAGGCAGGCGCTGCCGTGATCCTGGTTGAACTCGCGCAGCAGGCCGAACACCTCGTCGGCGGTCACGGTGTCGAGGTTGCCGGTGGGCTCGTCGGCCAGGATGAGCCGGGGCCGCAGCGACAGGGCGCGTGCAATGGCCACCCGCTGCTGCATGCCGCCCGACAGCTCGCCGGGGCGCTTGTGCTCGGCACCGGCCAGGCCCACCCGCGCCAGCAGCTCGCGGCCAAACGCCTCGGCCTCCGCCGTGGCCTGCCCGGCTTCGATGATGCCCGGCATCATCACGTTTTCCAGGGCGGTGAAGGCGGGCAGCAGGTGGTGAAACTGGAACACAAACCCGATGGTGCGCCCGCGCAGCCGGGTCAGGCCCGCATCGTCCAGCGTGTCGGCCCGCTCGCCCGCCATGTGCAGCGTGCCCGAAGTGGGCCGCTCCAGCAGACCGATGATGTTGAGCAGCGTGCTCTTGCCCGAGCCCGACGGCCCGGTGAGCGAAACAAACTCCGCCTGCGCCAGCGACAGGCTGATGCCATGCAGCACCTCCGTCTCCACCGGCGTGCCCACGTTGTAGCTTTTGCGGATGTCTTGCAGGTTGAGAATGTTGGTCATGGTGCGGGCGCAGGTTGAAGAAGGGTGGCGACCCTGGCGGGCCACTGCTGCCAAGGCACGATGTCGGCGGCATCGCGAACCAGGGGCTGTTGGCCGCCATACACCAGCAGAGGGCGTGGTGCCGGTGGAGTGGTGGGGTGTGAAGACGGTGCATCGTCAGCCGGGGTGCGCAGAGCTTGGTACTTGCGCAGGGCGTTGAACCAGTCTCCGGCCACGGTTTGCCCAGCCTTGAATTCGACGGTTTGGGCACCTTGGGGGTGGTCGATGAGCAAGTCCACCTCGCTGCCGATTTTGTCGCGCCAGAAAAAAAGCTGGGCATCCAGCCGCCGGTGCAGGCTGGTTTTCAGAACCTCGGCCACCGCCCAGGTTTCAAACAAGGGGCCGCGCATCGGGGAAATCACCAGTTCATTGGCGCTGCGTATGCCTGCCAGCCAGGCGGCCAGCCCGGTATCGAAAAAATACAGTTTGGGGCTTTTGGTGAGCTGTTTGCCAAAGTTGATGTGGTGCGGCGGCAGCAGAAACACCAAATAGCTGGCTTGCAGCATCGACAGCCAGCCCTTGGCCGTGTGGCTGCTGATGCCGCAGTCGGCAGCCAGGGCCGACAGGTTCAGCACTTGCGAGGTGCGGGCCGCGCACATGCGCACAAAGGTGCGAAAGGTTTGCAGGTCGCGCACCTGCGTCATTTGGCGCACATCGCGCTCTATGTAAGTGCTGAAGTAGTCGCTCAGCCACACGTTGGCGGGCACGCCCCGGTCCAGCGGCACGGGGTACAGGCCCTGCCACAGCAGGTGCTCCAGCGGCCCCTGGGCCAAGGCCGTTGCCGATGTGCCTGCGGCAGCGGCTTGCAGTTCGCTCAGCGTGAAGGGCAGCAACTCCAGCAGGCCCACCCGCCCGGCCAGGGTCTGGCTGATCTGGCTGCGCAGGCCCAACTGTTGCGAGCCCGTCAGCACCCAAGCCCCCATCACCCGGTCGCGGTCCACCACGGTTTGCAGGTAAGAAAACAGCTCAGGTACACGCTGCACCTCATCCAGCACAGCGCCTGCGGGGTACAGCGCGAGAAAGCGGCGCGGGTCAGACAGCGCACTTTCGCGCACGTCCGGGTCTTCCAGCGACACATACGGCTTGCCCGGAAAACACGCTTGCACCAGCGTGGTTTTGCCCGACTGGCGCGGCCCCGTGACGGCCACCACGGGATACCACTGGGCCAAAGATTGCAGTTGGAAGGTGGCTTGGCGGGGAATCATGGCCTTCAGCATAGCAAAAACTGTCTAAATTTGAAGTTGAATTTCAAATTCAGACAGTGAATGCCTGCAAAGCCCATGCCCCCAGGTGCCATGAGCGCAGCGGGCGGGCACGGGTTGGGCCGCAAGCCGCCGCCCTCTGTGCCCGCCGCAATGGGTCAGATCACGCCCTGCGCCAGCATGGCATCGGCCACTTTGACGAAACCGGCCACGTTGGCCCCGTCGATGTAGCTCACGCTGCCATCGGGGCGCTTGCCGTATTTGACGCAGGCGGCGTGAATGCCCTGCATGATGTGCAGCAGGCGGGTGTCCACTTCCTCGCGTGTCCAAGACAGCCGCATGGCGTTCTGGCTCATTTCCAGGCCCGATGTCGCCACCCCGCCCGCGTTGCTGGCCTTGCCGGGGGCGTACAGCACGCCAGCGGCCTCGAACGCCTTGGCCGCTTCGATGGTCGAAGGCATGTTGGCCCCTTCCGACACGCACAGCACACCGTTTTCAATGAGGGTGCGGGCATCGTCACCGTTCAGCTCGTTCTGGGTGGCGCAGGGCAGGGCGATGTCTACCGGCACATGCCACGGGCGCTTGCCCGCCTCGAACCTCACGCCCGTGCGGGCGGCGTAGTCGGCCACGCGGCCATAGTGGTGGTTTTTGACATCCATCAGGATGGCCAGCTTCTCGGGGGTGAAGCCGTCTTCGTCCACGATGGTGCCGCTGGAGTCGGACACCGTGACCACCTTGGCCCCCAGCGCCATCGCTTTTTCGACGGCGTACTGCGCCACGTTGCCCGAGCCCGACACCGAAACCCGCAGCCCTTCAAACGATTTGCCGCGTGTTTTCAGCATTTCATCGGCGAAGTACACCGTGCCGTAGCCCGTTGCCTCGGGGCGAATCAGCGAGCCGCCAAACGACAGGCCTTTGCCGGTGAACACGCTGGATGCGTTGTTGGCCAGCTTTTTGTACATGCCCGCCATGAAGCCCACCTCGCGCCCGCCCACGCCAATGTCGCCAGCGGGCACATCGGTGTCTGCGCCCACGTGTCTGAACAGCTCTTGCACAAAGGCCTGGCAAAAGCGCATCACCTCGCCGGGGCTTTTGCCTTTGGGGTCAAAGTCTGAACCGCCTTTGCCACCGCCCATCGGCAACGTGGTCAGGGCGTTTTTGAAGGTTTGCTCGAACGCCAGAAACTTGAGCACCGACAGGTTGACCGAGGGGTGAAAGCGGATGCCACCCTTGTACGGCCCAATGGCCATGCTGTGCTGAATGCGGTAGCCCCGGTTGACCTGGACTTGCCCGTGGTCGTCTACCCACGACACACGGAACATGACCACCCGCTCGGGCTCGATGAGGCGATCCAGCAAGCCTTGCTCGGCATAACGCGGGTGCGACGCAATGAAGGGCCACAGGCTTTCCATGACCTCGGTCACGGCCTGAAGGAATTCAGGCTGGCCAGGGTTGCGGGCTTCAACGTGAGACAGAAAAGCGTGGACAGAGGTGTATTTCATAGGCTTGCTCCAAAAAGGTGCATAAGCTTATGCGAATCACACATGAAAAAGCTTGATGATGCTCAATATCGGTGCGCAATGCACTTGTATGGTGTACTTCGGGTGCGGGGTGCCCTTGGGTGGTGCGTCGCATGGGGTGGGGTGGCTGCCCCGCTCAACTCCGTATCGCCTGCACCGGATCCATGCGGGCGGCGCGGCGGGCGGGCAGGGCGGCGGCGGCCAGGCCCACGGCCAGGGCCACCACGCTGGCCATCAGCACCAGCTTGGGGTCGAGTTCGGCGGCAAACAGGGGTGCGCCATCGGGGCTTTTGTAGATGTACGAAAACACCGTCAGCAGCGTGAACGCCAGCCCGCTGCCCAGGGCCGAGCCGATCAGCCCCACCAGCCCGCCTTGCAGCAGAAACACGGCCATGATGCGGTTGCGCCCCGCGCCCATCGCCCGCAGGATGCCGATTTCGCGCTGCTTTTGCACCACGCTCACCACCAGCACGCTGGATATGCCCAGCGCCACGATGATGACCACGAAGCTGCGGATCAGGTTGTTGGACACGCTCTGGTTGCTCAGTGCCGTCAGCAGCCCGGCGTTGGTCTGCATCCAGCTTTCCACCAGCAGGCCTGTGCGGGCTTGCAGCAGGGTGGCCACCGATTCGGCCCCGAACAGGTCGGTCACGGTCAGGTCGATCTGTGACACGCCGCCGGGCATGTCCAGCAGGGTTTGCGCCAGCTTCAGCGGCACAAACACCCAGCGGCGGTTCAGGTCGCGGTTGCCGGTGTCGAACAGGCCGCCGATGTGCAGGGTTTCGCTGCTGCCGGTGGCGGTGGTCACGCGCAGCTTGTCGCCCACGCCCAGGCCCAGGTCTTTGGCCAGCTCGGTGCCGATGAGGGTTTCGGTGCCCTGCACGGCAAAGCGGCCCTGGGTCATGTAGCCGTCCATCTTGACGATGCGCCCATAGGCCTCAGGCACCACGCCCATCAGCACCACGCTTTTGTTGCTGCCGCCGCGTGCGGCAAAGGCGGGGCCGGTCACCAGCGGCGACACGGCCAGCACGCCCGGAGTCTGTGCAGCCAGCGCGGCCACCGGCTCCCACTGGTCCACCGGGCGCTGGCGCTGGGCGCGGGGCTGGATGATGCGGGTGGCCGCTGTGTCCGGGGCCGGGGGCAGGGCGCTGGGGGGCACGCGCGTCACTTCTTCGGTGGGCCGGATGACGATGTGGGCCTGCGAGCCCAGCACGCGGTCGATGATGGTGCTTTGCAGCTGGTTGATGAGCTGGGTGAGGAAGATGATGACGGCCACGCCACCCGTCACCCCGGCCAGAATCAGCACGGTCTGCATGCGGCCTTCGCGCAGAAAGCGCAGCGCCACCAGCAGCTCAAACGGCAGCCAGCGGGCGCTGCGGCCCAGCGCCGGGCGGCTGGTGCGGGGGGGCGGCGTGGGTGTGGGAGTGGGTGCGGGTGTGTGGCTCATGGCGTTCAGCGCCCGCCCATGCCCGAGCCTGCCAGCGGCACGGCGGCCACTTTGCCCGCCTTCACGCGGTCACCCTCGGCCACCTTTTCGGTGGCGGGAATGAGCAGGTCGCCTTCTTCCAGGCCGCTTTTCACCTCGATCACGCCGGTGCCGCGCAGCCCCAGCGTGATGGGGGTGCGGGTGGCCACGCCGTCTTTCAGCAGCAAGGCCCAGGGCGATGCGCTGTCGGGCTCGCGCACGGCGGCGGTGTTCAGCACCAGCGCCTGTGGCTGCTGGCCCACGGTCATTTCCACCGACACCGTCATGTCGGGGCGCAAAAAGATGGGCGGCTTGGGCACCGCCAGCCGCACATCCACCGTGCCCCGGCTGGCATCCACCTGGGGGCTGATCCAGTCCAGCCGGGCATCAAAGGGCTGGGTCGGGTAGGCATCGGCCACGGCGCGGGCGGCCAGGCCGGGTTTCATCAATGACAGGTGTTTTTCGTCCACGCCCGCGTCAATGCGCAGGCCGCTGCCCCGTGCGGCCAGGCTCAGCAGCACCTTGCCAGGTTGTGCCAGTGCGCCGGGCTCGGCATGGCGGGCCAGCACCACGGCATCCACCGGACTGACGATGCGCAGTCGGTTGAGGCGGGCGCGGGCGGCACCCACGGCGGCCTGCGCCTGCTGGATGCGGGTGGTGGCCAGCGTCACCTCCACCCCGTTGGGCTGCTGGGCCTGCGACTGGCTGCGGGCGCTGTCGAGTGCGCTGCGGGCGGTGTCGAGGGCGCGGCGGGAGTCGTCCAGCTTCTGTTGCGAGAAAAACCCCTGTGCCACCAGCTCGCTGGTGCGGCGGTGCTCGGCCTCGGCGTTGCGCAGGCTGGCCTGGGCCTGCTGCACGGCGGCCAGTGCCACCGGGGCGCTGACCGATTGCTGCTGTTGCTGGCGGGCCTGGGCTTCGGCCTGCGCGGCTTCGGCCTGGGTCAGGGTGGCGCGGGCTTCGGCATCGCCGAGTTGAATCAGCATGTCCCCGGCCTTGACCACATCGCCCTCGCTCACATGGACGGTTTGCACGGTGGCCGTCACTTCGCTGCCCACGTCGATGCGGGCGGCGGCGTTGATGCGGCCTGTGGCCACCACGGTCTGTGTCAGGTCGGCCCGCTGCACGGCCATGACCTGGGCGGTTTTGGGGCGTGTCCAGAACACCCCCACGGCCACGCTGGCGCACAGCAGCAGCACGCCAGCGGCCAGCCAGCGGGTGCGGGGGGAGATGCGGGGCAGGCGGGGAAGGGCGGGGAGGGCAGGAAGACGGGGGAGGGT
>CALMMY010000061.1 GCA_937868695.1 uncultured Comamonadaceae bacterium | reverse complement strand
GCGCTGGGCCTGCACATGCTGGTGGACGGCCTGATCACCAACTGGCTGCTGGACACCGAGGCCTTCGACCTGGAAGAAGTGGGTCGGCAGACCCTGCTGAATTACGTGCGCGGCCTGGGGCTGGACTGAAGCCCTGGACTGCTGACGCAAGGTGGCGCTGTCAAGGAAACCACCGGCTCAATGCCCCGGACAATGCCAGAAAAGCTGAATCGTTACAGCGTCGTGTGCTGACCTGTGCAGCCAGCTGTTGGTATATCGCCGATGAGCGACTGGTTTTCGAACGCCTCAACGCCCACTCGACGGCCTCTTTGGGTCGGTGAGGTTTGGAGGCATCGGGTGCCCAAAACCCCTGACCCTCAAGCAACCGTCGCAACTCCGCATAGGTATGCTCAAAACCGAGAGCTGAAGACACATGGGGGCTGTCCTGCCACACCCAGTTTTCAAGTTCTGGATGAATGACGACCGCGCATCCTCGATCAGCTGGCCATCCTGCACGTGCCAGATGACCATCAATGCGGTTTTTGATCAACTGCAAACCAGGTGATCCATCCCAATCCACATCCAACATGACAACGGCATGCGCGTGTGTCCGGGCATAGGGCTGCAACAACTCATTGGCCCGTGTGTACAAACCGGGATCAGCCAATCCATGCGCCACGACCAAGTCTTGGCGGGCATCAAACACAAACGAGCCGCAGCCCAGTGCCCGGTGGAATCCCGGGCGCGAAAAGAAGCCCTTGATCATGGCTTCCATGTTTTTGTCGGCCACCAGAAACAGGACATCCCTCATCCCAGCACCCCGATGGCGAACAACTCACCGAGATTCAGTGCCGATTTCCACTCGCGCAATCGCGGATGCTCGCTGCCGCGAACAATATCGACAGCACCCTCATCGTCTTTGCCAAAGCACAACACCTGGTGTGCCTTCAACCCGCTCAGCGCAACAGGAGAATGGGTCGCACACAGCACCTGAGCGTCGTACACCGACGACAGCGACTGCATCACCGTTTCGATGGCCTTGGGATGGATGCCATTCTCAGGCTCTTCAATCAATACCACCTTGGGTGGATTGGGTGCATACGCCAGCAGTGTCAACGCCAGCATGCGCAGTGTGCCGTCAGACAACAGCCAGGATGGTGCCACCAAGCCGCTGCGGTATTTGAGCTGGATGTACCTGGATCGGTCTTCCGGCTTTTCGCAACTCTCCACATCCTCCAGGTCATCCAAGGTCGTGGCCAAATGATTGATCCAGTTTCGCTTGGCCCGCAGTCCATCGGGTTGTGTGTCCAAAGCATGCACCACCCAGGGCAGGTTGGAGCCGTCCGGCAAAAAATCGGCCGGGGAGCCAGCAGGTGAAGGCATCCGCATCTTGTCGGCATTGAGCATCAATCTGTGCAGACCTTCCATCAACACCCGCTTGGCCCAAGTGGCCACCGGAAACTTCTGCTCATCCTCGGGCAAATTGGCCAATGCGCTTTTGGCAGGCCCCAACCGGAACAAATTGTTCCAATCGGAGGTTTCAGACCGAAAGTAATCATTGCCACTCTCGACGACCTTGCTGACCACCTTGCGCCACCCCGCAGGCGTGCGACGGCTTGACTGAACCACATGCTCAGGCGCTGACATGGGTGATGGAAACAATGTTTTTTGCAACGATTGCGCATGGGATGCAGGGGCAATGTCATCGCACAGCCAGAGGGTTTCGTGGTCAAAACCCAGCCGCCCCTCTGTATGGATACCCAGCTCATACCGAACAAAGCGATAGCGTTCCCCCTGCGTCTTTTTCACCAGTTCTTTGGGCAGTTCCAAGGTAATGGCGATTTCCAGCCCCCCACCCTGACGCAGCCAGGTCAGATCGTTGGGATCAACGGCACGGGGCGCGATGCTCATGCGGGTATTGCCAAACACGGCGGCATCAATGCCGCTGGTCAACACATCGCGTACCAACAGCAGGGCATCAAAGAGCGTGCTTTTCCCGCACGCATTCGGGCCAACCATCACCAGGAAAGGCTCCAGATCAACTGAAACGTAGCGCAATGCACGCAGGCCTTTGACTTCAAGCTGTCGAATCATGGGAGCCTTTGCTTCAAAACGATGCCGTCAGAACCTCAGCTCAGCACCACGCTGGACAGGCGGCGGCGGTAGGTGGCCACGGTGGGGTCTTCGGGAGGAATCTGGCCCTCGGCCACCTTGGGCTTGGGCACGTCGATGATGTCGAGGATGGCGATGAAGGTTTTGCGGGCCAGGTCGCTGTTCCAGGTTTTGTCGCGCATCAGGATTTCGAGCAGCTCGTCCATCGCATCGGTCCAGCGTTGCTGGGCCATGCGCAGGCGGGCCAGGCCGAAGCGGGCCTCGAAGTCGCGGCGGTTGGCTGCAATCTGTGCATGAAATTGAGCTTCTGCGCTGGCTGCATCTGACAAGTGCGCCACCGCATCCAGCGCCTTGATCCAGTGGTTCAGCGCATCCAGCTTGCGCACACCGGCGGCTTTGGCAATGACCGGGGCGAAGGCCACCTTGGCTTCGTCTTCAAAACCCTGTTGCAGCAGCAGCTTGACCAGGTCGAAACGGGCATCGTCGTTGTTGGGGTCGGTGTCCACCGCCTGTTGCAGCTTGGCCAGCGCGGTTTCCACATCGCCATCGTCCAGCGCGGCAAGTGCTTCTTCTTCCTCGGCCTGGGCTTGCAGTTCTTCTTCGGCAGGCAGGTGCTTGTCGAGGAAGGCCTTGACCTGGCCTTCGGGCAGTGCGCCCATGAAGCCGTCCACCGGCTTGCCTTCAATCATCAGCACGCAGGTGGGAATGCTGCGGATGCCAAAGGCACCGGCCAGCTCCTGCTCATCGTCGGAGTTGATTTTGACCAGCTTGAAGCGGCCGTTGTAGGCAGCCTCTACCTTCTCCAGCACAGGCCCCAGCGACTTGCACGGCCCGCACCACGGTGCCCAGAAATCGACCAGCACCGGGGTGGTCTGGGAGGCTTCGATGACCTCGGCATCAAAATTGGCAATGGTGACATCAATCATGGAAACAACCTGGCTGTAAACAACAACGAACAACGGCCAACAACGGCCTGGAAGGGGGCAAAAAGTAGAATCCCGCACTTTACCGGAAGCGGCCTCCGGTGGCCCCGGCCTTGTGCAAAGGGCCATTCCGCTCCCTTCGAACACCCCCGAACAGCTCCCCACACACCATGACCGACCACGCCACACTATCCCACACCGCAGCGCCCATCCAGGTGGGCGTGGTCATGGGCTCCAGCAGCGACTGGGAAACCATGCAGCACGCGGTGGACATCCTGAAACAGTTCGGCATTGCCCACGAGGCCCGCGTGGTGTCGGCCCACCGCATGCCCGATGACCTGTTTGCCTATGCCGAAAGCGCCGGGCCGCGTGGCCTGACGGCCATCATTGCCGGTGCCGGGGGCGCGGCCCACCTGCCCGGAATGCTGGCCGCCAAAACCACCGTGCCGGTGCTGGGCGTGCCCGTGGCCAGCCGCCACCTGCAAGGCGTGGACTCGCTGCACAGCATCGTGCAGATGCCCAAGGGCATTCCGGTGGCCACCTTCGCCATCGGCACCGCCGGGGCCGCCAACGCCGCCCTGTTTGCCGTGGCCATGCTGGCCGTGAACGACCCCGCCCTGCAACAGCAGCTGCAAGCCTTCCGCACCGCCCAGACCGAAGCCGCCCGCGCCATGGTGGTGCCCCCGCTGGCCTGAGAGGCTGAGCGCCTTTCGTCCATGCCCCCGCCCCACATCCACAGAAACACCCCCATGAGCACCACCACCCTGTTACTCCCCGGCAGCACCAGCGCACAAGGCCAGCAGATCACGCTGGGCGTGATGGGCGGCGGCCAGCTGGGCCGCATGTTTGTGCATGCCGCCCAGGCGATGGGCTACTTCACCGCCGTGCTGGACCCCGATGTGGCCAGCCCCGCCGGGCTGGTCAGCCACTACCACATCCAGACGGCCTACGACGACGAGCAGGGCCTGGCCCAGCTGATGCAACGCTGCGATGCCATCACCACCGAGTTTGAGAACGTGCCCGCCCCGGCACTGATGACGCTGGGTGCCCACCGCCCCGTGGCCCCGGCGGCCCAGTGCGTGGCCGTGGCCCAGGACCGGGTGAAAGAGAAAGCCCTGTTTGTGGACGTGGCCCGCGCCCACCCAGGCCAGGCGGTGTTTCCCGCGCCCTACGCCGCCATCGACACCCCCGAACTGCTGGCCGCCGTGCCCGCCGACCTGCTGCCCGGCATCCTGAAAACCGCCCGCATGGGTTACGACGGCAAGGGCCAGGTGCGCGTGCGCACCCGCGAAGAACTGGCCGCCGCCTGGGACCAGCTGGGCCGCGTGCCCTGCGTGCTGGAAAAAATGCTGGCCCTGACCACCGAATGCTCGGTCATCGTGGCCCGGTCCGCCAACGGCGACTGCGTCAACTTCCCTGTCCAGCGCAACCTGCACCGCGATGGCATCCTGGCCGTGACCGAAGTGTTTGAAGGCAATCTGCCCCCTGCGCTGGCAGACAAAGCGGTGGCCGCTGCAAAATTCATTGCAGCGCACCTGGGCTACGTGGGCGTGCTGTGCGTGGAATTCTTCGTGGTGGACGACGGCAGTGCCGACGGTGCGCTGGTGGTCAATGAAATGGCCCCCCGCCCGCACAACAGCGGCCACTACACGCAGAACGCCTGCACCGTGTCGCAGTTCGAGCTGCAAGTGCGGGCCATGACCGGGCTGCCGCTGGGCCAGCCGCGCCTGCACAGCGCCGCCACCATGCTCAACCTGCTGGGCGACCTGTGGTTCGGCGCCGATGGCCAGCAGCGCACCCCCGCCTGGGACCAGGTGCTGGCCCTGCCCGGCACCCACCTGCACCTGTACGGCAAGCTCGATGCCCGCGCCGGGCGCAAGATGGGCCACCTGAACATCACCGCCGCCACGCCCGAGCAGGCCCGCGCCACCGCGCTGCAAGCCTGCGCCGTGCTGGGCCTGCCCGCGTTCTGAGCACCCGGCGTTTTGCCATCCTTTTGCTGCCAACACCGTGCCTGCACTGATTTCCCTGACCGTCCAGCCCGATCCACCGGCCAACGCCACCCGTGCTGCCGCCGATGATCCGGAGCGGCTGGTCAGTGACCCTGGTGTGCAGGCCGCTGCCCGGCAGCTGGCCAGCGGCGGGCTGCTGGGCCTGCCCACCGAAACGGTGTACGGCCTGGCCGCCGATGCGGGCCAGCCCGATGCGGTGCGCCGCATCTTCGCCGCCAAGGGCCGCCCGGCCGACCACCCGCTCATCGTCCACCTGCCCCCGGCCTGGCACAGCGGTGTGGACCACCACGCGCTGGAAGTGCCCGCATTCGCCCGTGCGCTGATGGATGCTTTCTGGCCCGGCCCGCTGACGCTGATCGTGCCGCGCCGCCCCGGCGTGGCCGAAGCCGCTGCCGGTGGCCAGGCTTCTGTGGGCCTGCGCTGCCCCGCCCACCCCGTGGCCCAGGCCGTGCTGCAAGCCGCCCAGGCGCTGGGCGTGCAGGGCGTGGCCGCGCCCAGCGCCAACCGCTTCGGTCGCGTCAGCCCCACCACCGCCGCGCATGTGATGCAGGAGTTCGAAACCCTGTCGGCAGACGAGCTGCTGGTGCTGGACGGCGGGGCCTGCCAGGTGGGCATCGAGTCCACCATCGTCGATGCCACCCGTGGCCAGCCCGTGCTGCTGCGCCCCGGCATGATCACGGCAGACCAGCTCAGCCGCGCCTGCGGTCTGCCCGTGCTGGCCCCGCATGAGCTGGCCCCGACCACCGCCGCCGCCCCCAAAGCCTCGGGCACGCTGGAATCGCACTACGCCCCCAATGCCCGCGTGCGGCTGATGGATGCCGACACGCTGAAGCAAGCTCTCCAGCTGCTGGGCACCGACGTGAAGCCCGGCACCATCGCGGTGTATGCCCGCCAGCGCCCGCCCGGCCCACCCAATCCAAAGAAGGCACGCCTGGCCTGGCGGCCCATGCCCGGCGACGCCGCCACCTGCGCCCATGAACTGTTTGCCGTGCTGCGCGAGCTGGACAGCCTGGGCGTGGCCCTGATCTGGGTCGAAACCCCGCCCGACAGCCCCGAGTGGCAGGGCGTGCGCGACCGGCTGCAACGCGCTGCGGCCTGA
>CALMMY010000060.1 GCA_937868695.1 uncultured Comamonadaceae bacterium | reverse complement strand
ACGAGTGAAGAGGTGGTGACTGACATTGCCCGACAAGAGCTGCGCAGCTACAAGCAGCTGCCCAAGAATTTTTACCAGATACAAACTAAATTCCGTGATGAACGCCGCCCCCGGTTCGGACTGATGCGTGGCCGTGAGTTCATCATGAAAGATGCTTACAGCTTCGACCGTGACATGCCCAGTGCCAAGGCCAGCTACCAGATCATGGCCCAGGCATACCGGCGCATTTTTGACCGATTCGGTCTCACCTACCGTGCGGTGGCCGCCGACAGCGGTGCCATTGGTGGCGATCTGAGTGAAGAGTTCCAGGTGATTGCCGCCACGGGTGAGGATGCCATCGTGTACTGCCCCACCAGTGAATACGCTGCCAACCTCGAAAAGGCTGAGGCACTGGCACCCGCAGGGGTACGTCCCGACGCAATCGAGCCCATGCTGCAAATACCCACGCCCGGTAAGAGTACCTGTGCCGATGTGGCGGCTCTGTTGGCGCTGCCTTTGCAGCGCACAGTCAAGTCACTGGTTTTGGCCACCGAGACACTGGATGAACAGGGTGCGGTGACTGCCGTTCAAATCTGGCTGCTGCTGCTGCGTGGCGATCACGATATGAATGAAGTCAAGGTCGGCAAGCTGTCTGCGTTTGCAGCAGGTTACCGTTTCGCCTCCGTTGGTGAAATCGAAGAACATTTCGGTTGCAAACCCGGCTACCTGGGGCCAATCGGACTCAAAAAGCCTGTACAACTGATCGTTGACCGCGAGGTGGCTGTCATGGCCGATTGGATATGCGGTGCCAATGTTGAAGATTTTCACATCCGTGGTGTCAACTGGGGGCGTGATTTGCCCGAGCCCGCACACGTGGCCGATCTGCGCAATGTGGTCGAGGGCGACTTGTCTCCCGATGGTCAAGGCGTGCTGGCCATTGAGCGTGGCATTGAAGTGGGCCATGTGTTTTATTTGGGCACCAAATACAGCAAAGCCATGAATGCCACCTTCCTGAATGAAGACGGCAAGCCCACTCCGTTTGAAATGGGTTGCTACGGCATTGGCATCACCCGCCTTCCAGCTGCTGCCATTGAGCAAAACCATGATGAGCGCGGCATCATCTGGCCCGATGCACTGGCTCCGTTCACTGTGGTGGTGTGCCCTATCGGGCCAGACCGCAGCCCCGAAGTCAAAGTCGCAGCAGAAAGGCTTTACGAAGAGCTGTTGGCGCTGGGCATCGATGTGATTCTGGATGACCGCAATGAACGTCCCGGTGCCATGTTTGCCGATTGGGAGCTGATTGGCGTACCGCATCGCGTCACCATTGGCGACCGTGGTTTGAAGGAGGGCTTGGTCGAATACCAGCATCGCCGAGACAGCAGTGCCACCAAGTTGCCGCTGGGTGATGTGGTCGCTTTGCTCAAGGAGCGCCTGGGGGCATGAAAGATGTCGGCTTGACACGCCGAAGGTGTTTCTCGCGCCTTCTCATGTTGACTTCGTTGGCTTCCGTTTCGAAGCCAACGGTCGCGGGCGGTCAATTGGAGGAGCCGCTGGCGGATTCGGTGAGATCTGCTTTGTCTTCGGCCATTGCCAATGGCTCTCCACCCATCCCGGAGTTCGCCAACACCGGGGCGCGGTTGGGTTACCTGCGCTGGCTGACCGGGATGAGCGAACTCCTCCGCCGCTACAAGCCCGATTTGCAAAGCCGCATCGAATTTCTGCAAACCGTCTGGTATGAAAGCCGCCGGGCCGGGCTGGACGAGAGCCTCGTGCTGGGGCTGATTCAAGTGGAGAGCGCATTCCGAAAGCACGCCATTTCGGTGGTTGGTGCTCGTGGTTACATGCAGATCATGCCGTTCTGGTCGCGCTTGATTGGTGATGGTGATGCCGGCAAACTGTTTCACATGCAAACCAATCTGAGGTTTGGGTGCGTCATTTTGCGGCACTACCTGGACAGGGAGAACGGCAGCCTGTTCATGGCGCTGGGCCGGTACAACGGTAGCCGTGGCAAGCCCGAATACCCCAATGCAGTGTTTGCTGCTGCCCGTCGATGGGGCCATGCAGGCCCATAGATGGATGAAACCCTGGAGGGGTAGGCGCTGACGGTGGATGCTCAGGCTGTTTTGCCATTGATGGCTTGTTGAAGTTCACCCGATTCGTACATTTCCATCATGATGTCCGACCCGCCGATGAATTCTCCCTTCACATACAGCTGCGGGATGGTGGGCCAGTTGCTGTATTCCTTGATACCTTGGCGGATGGCATCGTCTTCCAGCACATTCACGGTTTTCAGGGTTTTGGGTTCCACGCCGCAGGCTTTCAAAATCTGAACAGCCCGCCCGGAAAAACCGCACATGGGGAAGCTGGCACTGCCCTTCATGAACAGAACGATGTCGTTGTGTTTGACCAGATCATCAATGCGTTGTTGTGTGTTGCTCATGCTGAAATCTCCGTGGTTGGTGTGCTGCATGCCAGACATGCCCTAGAGACATGGCAGCGTGCATGCTGAGTTGGAATGGGGTTAACCCGACAGGCAGACATTATCCCCGCCTGCTGGCAAAACCCACTGACCACCCGTGCAACGCACATGGCCACCCAGGTCTTTTCGCGATTGCACATGCACAAAGCCCCGTTGTGTAAACAGCGCCTGCACTGCGCTGGCTTGGTCATAACCGTGCTCCAGCAGCAGCCAGGCACCATTGCGCAGGCATGCCGGGGCTTGTGCAATGATGGAGCGAATGTCATGCAGGCCATCTGGCCCGCTGGTCAGGGCTTGTCTGGGTTCGTGCCGCAGTGCCGCCATGTGCGGATCGTTCTCGGGGATGTACGGGGGGTTGGACACAATCAGGTGTTGCAACTGGTCGGGTGGTGGCGACAGCCAGTTGCCTTGGGTGAAGTGAACGGTCAAGCCAAGCTGGACTGCATTGGCCTGGGCTACCTCCAAAGCCTGTGTACTGGCATCCACACCCCACACCACCGCATCAGGCCGCTGGTGTTGGATGGCCAGGGCCACAGCCCCACTGCCTGTGCCCAGATCAGCAACACGGGGGGCAGCCTGTGACTGCAACACATCCAGGGCCCAGTCCACGAGCGTTTCGGTGTCTGGGCGCGGATCCAGCACTCTGGAGTCAACGTGCAGTGTCAAGCCGTAAAAGCCGCGCTCACCGGTGAGGTAGGCGAGGGGAACACCATCCAATCGACGCTGGCACAGCGCAAGGTATCTGGTGGTCGTGTTGGCTGACACAGCTTCACTGCCATGTACACGCAGCCATGTACGCTCTGAAGCTGAGCGGCGCAGCACAGACAGCAGTAACCGATCAGCATCGAGAGCGTTTATACCCAAATTGTTGGCGGCATGCTGCAAAGATGAAAGTGTGTCGAACATGTCTGCCTGTTGTACAAGTGCGGTGGGCCTGGTATAGGCGTTAGGGGCGGGTGAATGCCACTACAATTCAATATTGCCCAGCTGCCAATCGGAGTTCCCGTTTGGCCTATTATCAGCACTCAGGCGTTGACCTCAGCGAGGTTGCCGGGTGCATGAGCCACTCTGATGCCGGTATCAAATATCAGAGCTGCATGGGCAGCGGTCTATGTGCATGAAGCCAAATGTGGCACCCGTTTTAAAAATTTTCCTAAGAAAATACAGACTGGAACTGGAAACTTCAAATGAAAAAAATCTTCAAATACCTGTTTTGGATGTTTCTGCTTCCATTCTTGGTTTCATGCGGCGGCGGCGGTGGCAGCACTGGAACACCAGGTGGTTCACTGAGTCCGAATAATTTTTTGGTCAATGCACCCGCATCATTGGTATTGGCTGTGGGGCAAAGCGTTTCATACCAGATCAGTGGTGGTTTGCCTCCTTACGCTTCCAATGCCACTGATCCAGGTGTCGGCACGGCGGTGGTCAGCGGATCCACCGTTATGGTGGGGGGCTACGCAGTCGGAGAAACCACCATCACCGTCAGTCCAGCCGGGGGTGGTGCAAGCAAAGCCATCAGTCTGAAAGTCATTCCCAGTATCAAACCCCTGACATTGCAAGCGCCTTCTGCCATCGCATTGGTGCCCGGCAATAAGGTGAGTTATCTCGCATCTGGCGGTGTTCCTCCCTACCGCGTGGTGTCGTCCAATCCAAATGTGGTTGTAGCGACTACGGGCACAGACGGTATCACGCTCGAAGCCAAGCTCGTAGGAAGTGCATCCATCAGTGTGTACGATTCGGGTGAATCCGAACCTGTTACTCGCGAGGTGACCGTGGGCCCAGCTGGGAAGCTGTTTACCACAGCACCAGATTCAATGACAGTGGCTCCCAATTCTTCCAGGATGGTCTCAATTGGCGGAGGGGTCGCACCTTACCAAGTAACCAGCACTAATTTGAAGGTGGTGACCGTTGATGTAGCAGGTACCGTTTTGACCTTGAGAACCCCTGTGGGTGCAGCAGGGGAGGCCACAGTTGTTGTCACTGATGGCGACGGACAAAAGGTTCAATTTAAGGTTACAGCCAGCTCAG
>CALMMY010000059.1 GCA_937868695.1 uncultured Comamonadaceae bacterium | reverse complement strand
CCAACGCAGCTGCTTACACCCCGCGCAATCGGGCCAGCCACTGGCGGCCCCACACATTGAGCGCCAGCCCGGCCATCAGCAACCCGGCTCCGGCAAAGTGGACGGGTTGCAGCGCCTCGCCGTACACCACCCAGCCGGTGGTCAGGCCCACCACGGGCACCAGCAGGCTGAACGGAGCCACCTGGTTGGCGGGGTAGCGGGTCAGCAGCCGCGTCCAGACGCTGTAACCGAACAGCGTGGCCACCCAGGCCAGGTAGGCCAGTGCGCCCAGGGCCAGCCAGCTGAAATCGGTGAGCGCCTGGGTGATGGCAGCGGGGCCTTCCAGCCACAGCGACAGCACCAGAAACGGAATCGGCGGCACCAGGCTGCCCCACACCACCAGACCCAGCTGGTGGATGGGGCCTCGGGCGCTGATGATGCGCGTGACCACATTGCTGCTGGCCCACATGGTGGCGGCGGCCAGCGTGAGGCCAAAGCCCACCAGCGGCATGTGCGCACCGTGGGCCGAGCCGATCAGGGCCAGCCCGCAACCCGCCAGCAGCAGGCCGCCCAGCTGGTGCGCACCCCAGTGCTCTTTCAGCACCACAGCCGCCAGCACCAGTGTGAAAAACGCCTGCGACTGCAACACCAGCGAGGCCAGCCCCGTGGGCATGCCCAGGTGGATGGCGCTGAACAGAAACGCAAACTGCCCCACCGAGGCCGTCAGCCCGTAGAGCAGCAAATACTTCAGCGGCAACTTGGGTCGAGGCACAAACAGGATGGCGGGGAATGCCGCCAGCATGAAGCGCAGCGCCCCCAGCAGCATGGGCGGAATGTCGGCCATGCCGGTTTTGATGACGACGAAGTTCAGCCCCCAGGCCACCACCACCACCAGGGCCAGGCCCAGATCAGCGGGGCGCATGTGCAAAACAGTCAGGGTTCATGCGGTGTCAGGTGGCGCGGTTGCGGGCCAGGGGCGGGTTGTTGCGGAAGTAGCGCAGTATGCCGCGCATCAGGGCATCGGCCAGCTGATCCTGGTAGTCGGGGTCTTTCAGGCGGGCTTCCTCATCGGGGTTGCTGATGAAGGCGGTTTCCACCAGCACGCTGGGAATGTCGGGCGCGCGCAGCACGGCAAAGTTGGCCTGCTCCACCTTGGGTTTGTGCATGCGGCCCAGGCGGCTCATTTCGCCGTGCATGGCCGCGCCGAGGTTGAGGCTGTCGTTGATCTGGGCGGTGGTGCTCATGTCGAGCATGGCGCGTTGCACCGTGGCATCGGCGGCTTTCACGTTCAGGCCGCCCACCACGTCGGCATCGTTTTCTTTCTGGGCCATCCAGCGGGCGGCGGCACTGCTGGCCCCTTTGGTGCTGAGGGCGTAGATGCTGCCGCCTTGCGGGTCGGGGCTGAAGAAGGCATCGGCGTGGATGCTGATCATCAGGTCGGCCTGCACGCGGCGGGCTTTTTCGACGCGGACGTGCAGCGGCACGAAGAAATCGGCATCGCGGGTCATGAAGGCCCGCAGCGGGTTGCCGTTGACCTGGGCAGCGTTGATGCGTGCTTGCAGCTTGCGGGCGATTTGCAGCACCACGTCTTTTTCGCGGGTGCCACCTGGGCCGATGGCTCCGGGGTCTTCGCCGCCGTGACCAGGGTCGAGCGCAATGATGATGAGGCGGTCGGTGGCGGTGCTGGCCTGGGAGGCTGGCGCGGGGGCTGGGCGGGGTTGGCGGGGTGCAGGCACCGGCGCATCACCCACCGCCTCCCGCGACGATGCGGTGATGGCGCTGCCACTGGGCCGGGGGGGCGATTCGCTGAAGGTGGGGGTTCTGTTTTGAATGGTTTTCTGGCTGTTTGCGCCGGATGGATAGGCACCGACAGCGTCTTTTCTGGATGTGCCTTCCGGGCGTTTCGCGGG
>CALMMY010000058.1 GCA_937868695.1 uncultured Comamonadaceae bacterium | reverse complement strand
TGACTCAGGCGTAAGCCAACCCCAGCGGCAGATCGCGCGCATCAATCCCCATCGATTGCAGCTCCCGCCTGAAATGCGTCATGGCCAGTGGGAAGACCTGGGCAACGAGCACATATTGGTAATCGTGCTGCTCCAACCATGAGGCAACGGTTTGTTCCTGTGCATCCGCTGCATACAGAAACAGCCCTTCATATTCCCCGTCAAATTCAGCATCAGCCTGGGCAGTGCCCGGCTCTGTGAGGGCACGCGCTTTCAGGCGCATGCGCACCACCGCTTGCAACGGAGCCGTGTCTGCCCCAGACACAGCCTGCGCCACCTCAATCTCCTGACGCAGCTCCAATTGCATGCCCGCGCCCTTGGCCTCACCGGGGTTGCGCCCCGAAAACGCCAGCACCCGCAAACTGCGCAACGTGGGCCTGGGAATCAGTTGGTTTGACATGACACTCCCTCAAATTTTCTGAACTCTTTTGGGTTGTACCGGCAGTCGGTGCCCTCCGGCGGGGATAGGTTGACGTGTACCCGACGAACACTGTTGAAAGGCAAAACCGGGGCCGCTGGCGTGCGTTGAAGCTCATCCACCAAGCCCTTTTCTTCCACCAGCGCGGCAAACGCCGCCGGGCTGCGGCGCACCAGGCGCAACAGTGTGTCCATAGCCTCCGACTGCGCCACGTCATCGTTCTCGTACTTGCTGAATGCCACCGGGCCACCTCCAAACAGCCTGGCGGCCTGGGCCTGTGTCAGCTTGTACTGCTTGCGCAAAGCGGTGATTTCTTCGCCCGTCAGCAGGCCGTCAATCCGCTTGCGAAAGGCCATCAGCACCCGCTTGTTCAGCTTGCTTTCAGCCATGCCCGCAAAGTCAGACGTGCAGGTATCGCACTGCTGGTAATGCAGGGGCAAATTTTCTTGATGACCCTTGTAGGTGTTCTCCACCATTTGCACCATGGCCGTCACATGGCCTTCCCCACATATGGGGCACAGATCTGGTGTGCTCATCAGAGGCTCCTTTCAAGCGTGGCAAGACACGATCAGCACCAATGCGCCGGTCTTGCTCACCGCAAATTTCAAAAAATATTCCATGCAGACAGAACGCCCTGTGGTCGGGACCGTTTCCACCACATTCACCGTGTAGGCATCGCAGGCGGCAATGGCCCCTTTGCCGTTTTCGCACCACTCCGAGTCCTTGTAGTCCTTGGGTTTCAGCCACAGGATCAGCCTGGCCACACGCTCCAGGTCATCGTCAAACCACTTGCGGACATCTTTGCGGCACTTTTCAGTCCAGGCCTGTAGCTGGTGCGCGCCCCCGGCCAGTTTCTGCACCCTGGCCAGGTCATACAGCGGACCCCCGGCAATCTTGCGGCGGCCCTCCCACGGGTCGGGCGGCTGCTGACTGTACTCTGAAACGACAAAAATTTTTACCATTATGGTAATCCCGAGCAATCAGCCCAGGCAGTACGCCCCTGACACGAACAACGCGTTGGCCAGCGTGGCATGCGGCACACAAAACCGTCGCCGATGTCGCTTTCGGACAGGTGTTGTTTTTTCAAGCGGTACTCCCTGGCTGGCTGTCTGGCTATCTGTTTCGGGGCATTGTCGTCGCCCCGTCACTCCAGCACCCCACCCCCACGCAGACCACCCCCACGCAGACCACCGCGCAGGCGCTTGACCTGCCCCCGCGCCACCTTGCTTTCAATGCGCCGCCGCTGCGAGGCGCGGGTGGGCCGGGTGGCGCGGCGCACGGTGGGCGGGTGGGCCACGCTGCTGACCAGGGCTTGCAGCCGGGCGATGGCATCGGCGCGGTTCTGGTCTTGGCTGCGGAAAACCTGGGCCTTGATGATGACCACACCTTCAGCGGTGATGCGGTGGTCGCGCAGCGCCAGCAGCCGGGTTTTGACATCCTCGGGCAGCGACGAGGCCGCCACATCGAAGCGCAGGTGCACCGCGCTGGACACCTTGTTGACGTTCTGCCCGCCCGCGCCCTGGGCACGCACCGCCGTGAACTCCACCTCGGTGGGGTTGACCCAGGCCAGAGGGGCCGGTGCGCCCGGAGAAGCCGATGAGGAGGCCGGTGCGGGGGCAGCCATGTTCACACCGCCGTGGCAGATGGGCGCTCGGCCACGCGGTCGCGCCAGGCTTGCAGCGCCGCCAGCCCCTCGGCCTTGGGGCTGAATTTCATCAGCCGGGCAAATTCCAGCGCACAGAAGGCGGTGATGTCGGCAATGGTGAAGCGCTGGCCCGCCATCCAGGGCTGGGTTTGCAGCAGCTGGTCGAAGCGGGTGGCGTAGTCCAGCACCTTGGCCCGCTGGGCCGCGCCGTAGTCGGCAAACTGGGGCTGCTCCAGCGTGGCCAGGCCGGGGTGGGTGTGGCGGATGACCTGGGCCATGGGCACCAGCAGGTACCACTCGGCGCGGCGGTCGGCCATTTCGATGAAGGCACGCTCGTCGAAATCGCGGCCCATCAGGTTGGGTTCGGGAAACTGCCCCTCCAGCCAGCTGCAAATGGCCCGGCTCTCAGACAGCACACGGCCATCTTTCAGCGCCAGCGCGG
This sequence comes from uncultured Comamonadaceae bacterium, assembly GCA_937868695.1. GTDB lineage: Bacteria > Pseudomonadota > Gammaproteobacteria > Burkholderiales > Burkholderiaceae_C > UBA2334. The sequence goes on along the minus strand of CALMMY010000058.1, from coordinate 159 downwards.
GCACGGTGGTCAGCGGGTTGAGGTGGCGGTAGGCATCAGCCTTGTGCTCCAGGGCGTTGATGTCCACGTTGACGTGCTCGATGCCGACGATCTGCTTTTCGGCGATGAACATGGTGACGCGGCGGGGGTTGGGTGCGCGGGGCGAGGTGTAGAGCTTCA
>CALMMY010000057.1 GCA_937868695.1 uncultured Comamonadaceae bacterium | reverse complement strand
TCGACACCCAGGCCACGCCGGTGATGGCGCAGGACGTGATCCGCCGCATCCGCGAGGTGACGGACAAGCCCATCAAGTACGTGCTGCTGAGCCACTACCACGCCGTGCGCGTGCTGGGTGCCACGGCCTACAACCCCGAACACATCATTGCCAGCCAGGATACCTACGACCTGATCGTGGAGCGCGGCGAGTTCGACAAGGCCAGCGAAATTGGCCGCTTCCCCCGCCTGTTCCAGAACGTGGAGAGCGTGCCCGATGGCCTGACCTGGCCCACCATCACCTTCACCGGCAAGATGACGATCTGGCTGGGCAAGCTGGAAGTGCAAATCCTGCAACTGGGCCGTGGCCACACCAAGGGCGACACCGTGGCCTGGTTGCCGCAAGAGAAGATTCTGTTCAGTGGCGACTTGGTTGAGTTCGATGCCACCCCCTATGCGGGCGATGCCTATTTCAAAGACTGGCCACAGACGCTGGACAACATCGCCGCCCTGCAACCCGAAAAGCTGGTGCCTGGCCGGGGTGCCGCACTGCAAACGCCCGAGCAGGTGCAGGACGGGCTGGCCGGTACACGCGCCTTCATCAGCGACCTGTACACCAACGTACAAGCCGGGGCCGAGGCGGGTGAAGACCTGCGCAAGGTGTACGAGCGCACCTTTGCCGCCATGCAGCCCAAATACGGCAACTGGGTCATCTTCAACCACTGCATGCCGTTTGACGTGACCCGCGCCTACGACGAAGCCACCCAGTTCCCCGACCCCCGCATCTGGACTGCCGAGCGCGACGTGGCCATGTGGCAGGCGCTGGAAGGCTGAGCACACACACTGGAGACACCACATGAAAATCGACCGCATTCACCACGTGGCCTACCGCTGCAAAGATGCCAAAGAAACCGTGGAGTGGTACGTCAAGCACCTGAACATGGATTTTGTGCTGGCCATTGCCGAAAACCAGGTGCCCTCCACCAAAGCCCCTGACCCCTACATGCATGTGTTTCTGGACGCAGGGCAGGGCAACGTGCTGGCCTTCTTCGAGCTGCCCGCCGCACCCGAGATGGGCCGCGACGAAGCCACCCCCGCCTGGGTGCAGCACATCGCCTTCAAGGTGGACAGCATGCCAACGCTGGAAGCCACCAAGGCCAACCTGCAAGCGGCGGGCATCGAGGTGATCGGCCCCACCGACCACACCATTTTCAAGAGCATCTACTTCTTCGACCCCAACGGCCACCGCCTGGAGCTGTGTGCCGATGTGGGCACGCCCGAGATGTACCGCAAGCTCGACGCGGTGAAGTGGGACATGCTGAACGAGTGGGCGCAAACCAAAAAAGCCCCCCAGCACGCCGCCTGGATGCACGAGCGCGAGTTCAACCCCGCCACGGCAGCCTGAACCCCCTGGCCCACGCCGCGAAAGCCGCCCCATGTTCAATACCTACACCTACCCTGAATTTGCCTACCGCCCAAGCCCAGAGCAGCAAGCGGGCGAGGTCAAGCGCCATCCGGTGGTCATCATCGGTGCTGGCCCCATCGGCATGACGCAGGCGCTGGACTTGGCTGCACGCGGCGTGGCCAGCGTCATCCTGGACGACAACAACACCGTCAGCATCGGCTCGCGGGCCGTGTGCTATGCCAAGCGCCCGCTGGAAATCTGGGACCGCCTGGGGCTGGGCGAGGGCTATGCGGCCCGTGGCATCCAGTGGAAGGTCGGCAAGGTGTTTTTCCGCAACGACCTGGCCTACCAGTTCGACCTGCTGCCGGAAGAACACCACAAAATGCCCGCCATGATCAACCTCCAGCAGTACTACCTGGAGGAAGAACTGGTCAAGGCCTGCGATGCCAGCCCGCTGATCGACCTGCGCTGGAAGCACAAGCTGCTGGCGTTGGAGCAGGGCGAAGGTGAAGGTGAAGGCGACGGGGTGGCCACCCTCACGGTGGAAACCCCCGATGGCATTTTCAAAATGCAGGCCGACTGGGTGATTGCCGCCGATGGTGCCAACAGCGACACCCGGCGCATGGTGGGTGCGGACTTTACTGGCCACTTCTTCCAGGATCGCTTCCTGATTGCCGATGTGGTGATCAGCAAAACCGAATTCCCCACCGAACGCTGGTTCTGGTTTGACCCGCCGTTTCACCGCAACCAGAGCGTGCTGCTGCACAAGGAGTGCGACAACGTCTGGCGCATCGACTTCCAGCTGGGCTGGGATGCCGACCCCACCGAAGAGAAAAAACCCGAGAAGGTGATCCCCCGCATCCAGGCCATGCTGGGGCCGGACGTGGGGTTTGAGCTGGAATGGGTGTCTGTGTACCAGTTTGCTTGCCGCCGCGTCGATCATCTGCGCCACGGGCGGGTGCTGTTTGTGGGCGATGCGGCGCACCAGGTCTCGCCATTTGGCGCGCGCGGTGCCAACACCGGCGTGCAGGACTGCGACAACCTGGGCTGGAAGCTGGCCGCCGTGATGCGTGGCGATGCCCCGCTGGCGCTGCTGGACACCTACCACGAAGAGCGCGCCTTTGCCGCTGACGACAACCTGCTCAACTCCACCCGCTCCACCGACTTCATCACCCCCAAAAGCCGCGCCTCGCTGCGCCTGCGCAACGCGGTGCTGGAGCTGGCACGTACCGAGCCGTTTGCCCGCCCGCTGGTCAACAGCGGCAGGCTGTCCACGCCCACGCCGTATGCACACTCGTCTCTCAACACGCCCGATGCCGA
>CALMMY010000056.1 GCA_937868695.1 uncultured Comamonadaceae bacterium | reverse complement strand
TTCAGTGCTTCATGCCGCCGTGGTCCATGCCGGGCTTCATGGCTGCGTTGCCACCACCCAGTGCAGTGACGGGTGCCTTGATCTCCTGTGTGAAGCGTTTTTTGGCATCGTCCTCAAACACCAGGGTGATGGGCACCACGTCGCCGCCCTTCATCTGCTGCTTCAGATCCATCAGCATGACGTGGTAGCCACCGGGCTTGAGGTCCATGGTGCGACCGGCGGCCAGGTCGAGGCCGGGAATCTGGCGCATCTTCATCACGTCGTTTTCCATGGCCATTTCATGGATTTCGACCACACCGGCCACCGGCGAGCTGGCAGCCACGAGGCGGGCATTCTTTTCGGGGGTGAGGCGCATGAAGGCACCGGTGGCCTTTTGCTGGGCCACGGTGCCGCGCACCCAAGCATCGTCCACCTTGACGGTGGTCTGTGCCCACAGGCTGGTGGCAGACAGGGCCAGCACGGCGGCGGCGAGGGTGGTGGTGAACAGGTTGCGGTGGGTCATGAAAGTCTCCTGGTGAAACGGATGTGGAATAAAAAACGGGAAGGCAGAACGGAAAGCAAACACTCAGGGTTGCGTCAGCAGGTTGCGGATGTCGGCGGCGTAGTCGTTGGCCGTCTGCTCGTGGCGCAGCACCACCCGAAAACGCCCCTGCGGATCGAACAGGTAGCTGAGGGCGGTGTGATCCATGGTGTAGCCGCTGCCGGTGGGCACTTGTTTGTAGAAAACGCGGAATTCGTCGGCGGTGGCCTTGGTCTGTTCGGGCGAGCCCACCAGGGCCAGAAAGCGGGTATCGAAGGCCGCCATGTAGTCGCGCAGCAGCGCGGGGGTGTCGCGCTCGGGGTCCACGGTGACGAAGATCACCTGCACCCTGGCGGCCAGCTCTGGGCCGAGTTGCTGCATCACCTGGCTGGCGCGGGTGAGCGCGGTGGGGCACACATCGGGGCACTGCACAAAGCCGAAGTACAGCATCACCACCTGGCCCTTGAAATCGGCCAGCGTGCGCGGCTGGCCGTGCATGTCGGTCAGGGCAAAGCCTTTGCCATAGGGTGCCCCGGTCACGTCGATGCCTTTGAAGCGGCCCAGTGCAGGGGCAGCAGAGGTGCCCGCCGCGCCTGTGCCGTCCACAGCGGGGCGGTCACAGCCCGCAAGAGCAGCGGCCAGCGCACCACCCCACAGCATGGCTGGCACACGGCCAGCCACACCCAGGATGGCACCTCGGGCCAGCCATGCACGGCGGCTGACCGCACCAGACTGGCCAGCGGCCAATCCACTCTTCCATTCAACAGACATGAAACACTCCATCCACCAAGCAACCAGGGCAGGTGTGCAGCGTCAGCGGGGCGGCGTGGCCCCAGGCGCGTTCAGCACACCCGGTTCAGGGGTTCAGGCAGCGGAAGGCGGAGCGCGGGAGTGGGCCGGTGCCCACACGGCCAGCAGGCGTGGGGCATGGAGAAAGGCAAGGGGAACGTCGGCCAGTTGCACGGGCAACGGCAGGGACAGTGCCGCCACAGGGGGCAGCGACCAACCGGGGGCGTGGGTGGCACACCAATCGCAACCGGCCATGACCATGCCGGTGTCGCCTGAACCCGAGCCCTGGAGCCCGGTTTGGCTCTGCCCAGGGGCAACGGTATCGGCACTGACTGCAGATGATGCATCCGCACTGACCCAGGCCATGCCACTGACGGTACACACCTCGACCAGACCACCATTGGTGGCCGCCAGCCGGGACATCACGGCGTGCGACAGCGCGGGCAGCAGCGCAGCCATCAGCACCGCCAGGGCTGCGAGCCAGGCGGTGACATGACGGAGGGTGCGGCGGGCAAACATGGAGGGCGAGTCTATCAGCCAGCCATCGGCTTGGGGAGGTGGACTGGCGTGACCGGAGTCTGAAAAGCCTGCTGCTCCCACTGCATGGCGATGTGGTTGACCAGCGTGGCCACGCTGGGCCGCCCGGTTTCCAGCACATGGTGGGCCACCATGCGGTAGAGCGGGTGGCGCACGGCGTACAAGTCCTTGAGTTTTTGCAGCGGGTCGTCCACCTGCAACAGGGGGCGGGTTTTGTCGTGGCGCAGGCGGCGGTACAGCGCATCGGGCGATGATTTCAGGTACACCACCCAGCCATTGTTTTTGAGGGCATCGCGGTTGGCCGGGCGCAGCACGGCTCCGCCGCCGGTGGACAGCACCACACCGGGGCGTTGGACCAGCTCGGCCACGGCAGCCTGCTCCACGTCACGGAAAGCCTTTTCGCCTTCGCGCTCAAAGTAAGAGCGGATGGAGCAGCCCAGTTCGTGCTCAATGTGCTGGTCGATATCGACAAACTCCAGCGACAGATGGCGTGCCAGCTGCCGCCCAACGGTGGATTTGCCCGAACCGGGCAAGCCCACCAGAAAAATGGAGGAATGGGGAGCGGTCACTGTGGTCTCGCATCGGTTGGGTTGACCCTGGGGGGCTGTGTCGCCGCTGCGGGCGGTGCCGTGCTCAGCAACTGCTGAATGGTCTGGCGCAGATCGGCAGACCAGACCCTGCGGTCACGCCCTGCGGCCTGCTGGGTGGCCCCGTAGGTGATGACTGCCACCACGCCGGGCGTGGACAGCGTGCGCCAGATGGACGCCAGCAGCGTGGTGTTGCCCACATACACAGGGGCATCGCTGCGCTGGCCGCTGGCGGCATCTACAAAGGCCAGGGCCACGGGCTGCACCGGGGCATGGGTGGCGATGGCGGCCTGCAACAGGTTGGCATGGAAAGGCAGCAGCGCGCGCCCGTCTCCTGTGGTGCCTTCGGGAAACACGGCCACCACATCGCCCGCGTCCAGGGCCTCGGCCATGTGGTGAACCACGCGCATGGCATCGCGGCGGCTTTCGCGCTCGATGTAGAGCGTGCCCGCGCCGGTGATGAGTGCGCCCAGCAGCGGCCAGTGCTTCACGTCGGACTTGGACACAAAACGGGCCGGGCAGGCGGCGTTCATCACAACAATGTCCAACCACGAAATGTGGTTGGCCACCACCAGCAGCGGCCCACCGGCTGGCGGCTGGCCACGCACCTGCAAGCCAATGCCCAGGTGCTGCAACATGCGTTGCGACCACGTTCGCACCAGCGTCTGGCGCTGCGCTGGCGACAGGCGGTCAAACTGGCGGCGGATGGTCCACAGGCCGGACAACACATGCACAAGCACCCGGACGATGCGAACCAGCGCACGCATGGCTCAGGCAGCCTGCGCGGCGGCAGCCTCGTAAGCCACCTGCCCGCCCACCAGGGTGGCCCGCACCGAAGCAGGCAGCTCCTGGCCGATGAACGGGGTGTGTTTGCCCTGGCTGCGCAGCTGCGCTGGGCGGGGTGTCCACCAGGCTTCGGGGTCAAAAATGCACAGGTCGGCCACGCCACCTTCCACCAGGCGGCCGGCACTGGCCGACAGGGTACCCAGGCTGTGGCCCAGCACACTGGCCGGGCCGTGGGTGACGGTGGCCAGCGCACGCTGCATACCCACGCCATCGGCCTGCGCCCAGCGCACGGCCAGCGACAGCAGCAGCTCCAGGGCGGTGGCCCCCACCTCGGCTTCGGCAAACGGCAGCACCTTGGCATCTTCGTCCACCGGGGTGTGGTCGGACACCAGCGCGTCGATAGTGCCGTCGGCCAGGGCAGCACGCAGGGCCTCGCGGTCGCGCTGCTGGCGCAGCGGTGGCGACAGGCGGGTGCGGCTGTCGAAGTAGCCCAGGTCCACGTCGATCAGATGCAGGTTGTGGACGCTCACATCGCAGGTCACGGGCAGGCCCTCGGCCTTAGCCTGGCGCACCAGTTCAATGCCTGCGGCGCTGCTGATGCGGCACAGGTGGACGCGGGCACGGGTGCTGCGCACCAGCTCGAAGATGGTGTGCAGCGCAATCAGCTCGGCGGCCACCGGAATGCCCGACAGGCCCATGCGTGTGGCCAGCGGCCCGCTGGCAGCCACGCCCTTGCCCAGCCACGCATCCTGCGGACGCAGCCACACGGTGTAGCCGAAGGTGCCCGCATATTGCAGCGCACGTTGCAGCACCTGGGTGTTGACGATGGGCACCTCGGCCTGGCCGAAGCCGATGCAACCGGCCTCGGTCAGCTCGACCATCTCGGTCAGCACTTCGCCCTGCAGGCCACGGGTGAGCGCACCCAGCGGAAACACCCGAGCCTGGTGCAGTTTGCCCGCACGGTGCTTGAGCATGTCCACCAGGCCGGATTCGTCCAGCACGGGGTCGGTGTCGGGCAGGCAGACCAGGCTGGTGACCCCGCCGGCCACCGCCGCTGCCAGCTCGGAGGCCAGCATGCCAGCATGCTCCTGGCCGGGCTCGCGCAGGCGCACCGCCAGATCGACCAGGCCGGGGGCCACGATGCAGCCGCTGGCATCGATGGTGCGGGTGGGCACAAAGCCACTGTCGGCATCGCCCAGACCGGGCTTGATGGCGATGATGCGGCCTGCGGCCACGGCCACGTCGCAGAGTTCGTCGCGGCCCGTGGCGGGGTCGATGACCCGGCCACCGCTGATGAGGATTTTCATGGCTGATCCTGAATGTTTTTAAATCTTTTTGGGCACTTTAGGCTGACTGCACAAGCAAAGTCAGCTATCAAGCTGAATGCCCGGCCACGATGCTCATGACGGCCATGCGCACCGCAATGCCGAAGGTCACCTGGTTGAGCACCACGCTGCGCGGGCCGTCGAGCACGGCAGAGTCGATCTCCACGCCCCGGTTCACCGGGCCGGGGTGCATCACGATGGCATCGGGCTTGGCCCATTGCAGCCGCTCGTTGGTCAGGCCGAAGCTCTTGGCAAACTCCTGGGATGAGGGCAGCAGGGCACCGCTCATGCGCTCGTTTTGCAGGCGCAGCGTCATCACCACATCGGCCCCGCTGATGCCTTCTTTCAGGTCGTGGCACACGCGCACGCCCATCGCTGCCATGTCGGACGGCACCAGGGTGCGCGGCCCCACCACACGCACCTCGGCACAGCCCAGGGTGGTGAGGGCATGGATGTTGGAGCGGGCCACGCGCGAGTGCAGCACATCGCCCACGATGGCCACGGTCAGGTTGGCAAAGTTGCCCTTGAAGTGGCGGATGGTGTAGGCATCAAGCAGGCCCTGCGTGGGGTGGGCGTGACGGCCATCACCGGCGTTGACCACATGCACATGGGGGGCAACGTGCTGGGCAATCAGGTAGGGCGCACCGCTCTCGCTGTGGCGCACCACAAAAATGTCGGCGGCCATGGCCGACAGGTTGGCAATGGTGTCGAGCAGGCTTTCGCCCTTGGAGGCCGAGCTGCGGGCAATGTCGAGGTTGATGACATCGGCGCTCAGGCGGGTGGCGGCAATCTCGAAGGTGGTGCGGGTGCGGGTGCTGTTTTCAAAAAACAGGTTGAACACGCTTTTGCCGCGCAGCAGGGGCACCTTCTTCACCTCGCGGTCGCTCACCGACACGAAGTTGCTGGCGGTGTCCAGGATGTGGGTGAGGATGTCTTTGGACAGCCCCTCGGTGGACAGCAGGTGAATCAGCTCGCCGTTTTTGTTGAGTTGGGGATTGCGGTGGATTTTCATGGCGGATTCAGTCGGACTTGAAACGTGGTCGGGCACATGTGCAGCGGTCAGGCCGAGCGCTGGGCGTGGCCCACCAGCAGGCTGAGCTGTCCGTCCTCGCGGCGGGCCAGCGCCAGTTTCTGGCTGGCGGGCAGGCTGAGGCGGGCGGCGGCCAGGGCGGCCTCGACGGGCAGCTCGCGCCCGCCCCGGTCCACCAGCACAGCCAGGGTGACGCTGGCCGGGCGGCCATAGTCGAACAGCTCGTTGAGCACGGCGCGGATGGTGCGCCCGGTGTAGAGCACATCGTCCACCAGCAGCACATGGGTGCCGTTCACCTCGAACGGCAGGCTGGTCTGTGCGGTGCTGGCCAGGCCACGGCTGGCAAAGTCATCACGGTGCATGGCCGAGGAAATCACACCAGCCGCACCGGGCAGGCCCAGATCGGCTTGCAGGCGCTGGGCCAGCCAGGCTCCACCCGAGGTGATGCCGACCAGACGGAAGCCATCGGGTGCGGTGGCAGCCCAGGCACGCACGGCCTTGAGCAGGGTGAGGTACATGGCTTCGGCATCCAGCTGCAAAGCGCCCAGCTGCATCCCTTCCTGGGAGCTGGAGTTGGTGGCCGCTGGCGCGGTGGCGGGTGAACTGCTGCTCATGGCAGGCTCCTCAAAAACTGTTCAAGAATGATGCAGGCCGA
>CALMMY010000055.1 GCA_937868695.1 uncultured Comamonadaceae bacterium | reverse complement strand
TGCCCCAGGCCCAGGTTCCGCCGGGCCGGGCGGTGCTGGCCCAGTGGGTGCCGCAGGACCAGGCGGCCCTGGTGGTGCGCCGCGTGCGCCGGGCGTGGAAGTAGCCAAGGTGGCTGTCACCAGTTTGCAGGACGATGCGCAGGCGGTGGGCACGCTCAAATCGCGCCAGAGCGTGATGCTGCGCCCCGAGGTGGCCGGGCGGGTGGTGCAGATTGCGTTTGCCGATGGCGCACGGGTTCGCAAAGGCCAGTTGCTGGTGCAATTGGACGATGTGCTGCAAAAAGCCGAGCTGAGCCAGGCGCAGGCCCAGGTGTCGGTGGCCCGCGCCAACATGACGCGCAACCAGGAGCTGGTGGCGCAGAACTTTGTGGCCCGCCGCGTGCTGGATGAAAGCGCGGCCAGCCTGCAAGTGGCCGAGGCCCAGCTGGCGCTGGCCCAGGCGCGGCTGGCCCGCATGCGCATCGTGGCCCCGTTCGACGGCACGCTGGGCATCCGCAACGTCAATTTGGGCGACTATGTGAAAGACGGTGCCGACCTGGTCAACCTGGAAGACACCAGCGCCCTGTACGTGGATTTCCGCCTGCCCGAGCGCTACCAGGGCAAGGTGGCCAACGGCCAGAAAGTGAAGGTGGAACTGGATGCCCTGCCGGGCCAGACCTACCAGGCCAAGGTGGTGGCGCTGGACCCGCTGGTCGATGCCAATGGCCGCTCGCTGGCGGTGCGGGCCTTGCTGCCTTCCGGCTCCAAGCCCGCACAGCCTTCCGGCGTGCAGCCATTGCCGTTGCGCCCCGGCATGTTTGCCCGCACCACCACGGTGTTTTCCGTGACCGACGAGGCGCTGACGGTGCCCGAGGAGGCCATCGTGCCCCAGGGGGGCAAGCAGTTTGTCATCGTGCTCGATGCCAAGGGCGAAGGTGAGGCCCGCCAGTGGCTCACGCGCAAGGTGGAGGTGAAGCTGGGCGTGCGCCGCGCCGCCACCGTGCAGTTGCTGGAGGGCGTGCAGGCGGGCGACACCGTGGTGGTGGCCGGCCAGCAGCGCCTGCAAAAAGACGGCACGGTGGTGCGGGTGGTTGATCTGGCCGCCCAGGGCCCGCGCAAGCCGGGCGGTGTACCGGGTGCCAACAAACCGGGTGGCCCCGACCCAGCCGCAGCCAGGCCGCAGCCTGCGGGCGTTCCTGAAAAAGAAGCCAAAAAGCCTGAATGAATCAGCTGAACAAGCGCGAGAAAGCTTGTTTATTCGGAAGTATTTGAACTTTCCAGCCAGGACACCCCATGCAACTGCCTGAAATATCCATCCGCCGCCCGGTGTTTGCCACCGTGCTGTCGCTGCTCATCGTGCTGGTGGGCTGGGTGTCGTTCAATGGCCTGTCGGTGCGCGAGTACCCCAAAATCGACGAGCCCAACGTCACCGTCACCACCCGGCTGGCCGGGGCTTCGAGCGAGGTGGTGGAGTCGCAGATCACCAAGATCATCGAAGACTCGGTGGCCGGTATCGAGGGGGTGGATGTCATCAGCTCCATCAGCCGGCAGGAGCAGAGCCAGATCACCGTCAAATTCAAGCTGGAGCGCGACCCCGATTCCGCCGCCGCCGATGTGCGCGACAAAGTCAGCCGCGTGCGCCAGCGCCTGCCGCAGGAGATTGACGAGCCGGTGATTGCCAAGGTGGAGGCCGATGCCTCGCCCGTCATCTGGCTGGCGCTCAGCTCCGACACGCACGATGCGCTGCAACTTTCTGACCTGGCCAACCGCGTGGTCAAGCCGGTGCTGCAAACCGCCTCGGGCGCGGCGGATGTGCGGGTGTACGGCGAGCGGCGGTTTTCCATGCGCATCTGGCTCGACCCCGACCGCCTGGCCGCCTACCGCCTGACCGTGCAAGACGTGGAAGACGCGCTGCGCCGCAACAACCTGGAGGTGCCCGCCGGGCGCATCGAGAGCGGCCAGCGCGAGTTCAACGTGACGGCGGCCACCGATTTGCAGCGGGCGGGCGAGTTCAGGCAGATGACCATCAAGACCGTGAACGGCCAGCCCATCCGCCTGCTGGACGTGGCCCGCGTGCGCGAAGGTGCGCAGGACGAGCGCACCTCGGTGCGTCTGAACGGGCGCGATGCCATTTCGCTGGGCGTGATCCGCCAGGCCACGGCCAACCCCTTGGTGCTGTCTGCCGCCGTGCGCGAGCGCCTGGACAAGGTGCGCGCCGACCTGCCGCCGGGCATCACGGTGGATGTGGCCAACGACAACTCGGTGTTCATCGACCGCTCCATCCAGGCGGTGTACAAAACCATTTTCGAGGCCGTGGTGCTGGTGGCGCTGGTGATTTTTGTGTTTCTGCGCACGCTGCGGGCCTCCATCATTCCGCTGGTGACCATTCCGGTCAGCCTGATCGGCACGTTTGCACTGATGGCGCTGTTCGGCTTTTCCATCAACACGCTCACGCTGCTGGCGCTGGTGCTGGCCATCGGGCTGGTGGTGGACGATGCCATCGTCGTGCTCGAAAACATCTACCGCCACATCGAGGAGGGTGTGCCGCCGTTTCAGGCGGCCATCCAGGGCGCAAAAGAAATCGGTTTTGCCGTGCTTGCCATGACGCTGACGCTGGCCGCCGTGTACGCGCCGCTGGCCTTCACGCCGGGGCGCACGGGCCGCCTGTTTGCCGAGTTTGCGCTGGCGCTGGCCGGCTCGGTTGTGGTGTCGGGCTTTGTGGCGCTGACGCTCTCGCCCATGATGTGCAGCAAGCTGCTCAAACACAACGCCAACCCCGGCTGGTTTGACCGGGGCATGGAGCGCGTGCTCACCGGCCTCACCAATGGTTATGCCGCCTTGCTGGCCGCCTCGCTCAAGGTGCGCTGGCTGGTGCTGCTGGTGATGGTGGGCAGCGCCGTGGGCACCTGGGCCTTGCTCAAAGACATCAAGCAGGAGCTGGCTCCGCTGGAAGACCGGGGCGTGATCTTGACTGTGATCAACGGGCCCGACGGGGCCACGATGGACTACACCCGCAAATACACCGAGGCCATTGAAAAAATCGGCCAGGGCTACACCGAGTTCGACCGTGTGTTCAGCATCGTGGGCAACCCCACGGTGGCCCAGGCCAACGTGTTTCTGCGGGCCAAGCCGTGGGAGGAGCGCAGCAAATCCACACAGGAGATTGCCCGCGAAATCACCCCGCGCATTGCCGGGCTGCCGGGGGTGAGCGCATTTCCCATCACGCCGCCATCGCTGGGCCAGGGTTTTCGGGAGCGGCCCATCAACTTTGTGATCGTCACCTCCGACAGCTACCAGAACCTGTCCAGGGTGGTGCGCCAGTTTCAGGATGAACTGGCCAAAAACCCCGGTTTCGTGCAGGTGGACACCGACTTGAGGTTGAACAAGCCTGAAATCCGCATGGACGTGGACCGCGAACGCGCCGCCGACATGGGCGTGAGTGTGGACGCGATTGCCCGCACCGTGCAAACCATGCTGGGTGGTCGGGTGGTGACACGCTACAAGAAAGACGGCGAGCAATACGACGTGGTGGTGCAAACCGAAAGCAGCCAGCGCAACACGCCCGACGACATCGACAAGCTGTTTGTGCGCGGCAAAAACGACACCATGATTCCGCTGGCCGCGCTGGTCAAAACCCGCGAGGTGGTGGTGCCGCGTGACCTGAACCACTTTGGCCAGCGCCGCAGCGCATCCATCACCGCCAACCTGTCGCCCGAGCTGGCGCTGGGCGATGCGCTCAAGGTGATGGACGAGATTGCTGCGCGGGTGCTGCCGCCCGGCTACACCACCGACCTGAACGGCCAGAGCCGCGAGTTCCGCAATTCATCCGGCTCGCTGGCGGTGGTGTTCGGGCTGTCGCTGCTGTTCATTTACCTGGTGCTGGCGGCGCAGTTCGAGAGCTTCATCGACCCCTTCATCATCATGCTCAGCGTGCCGCTGTCGATGGTGGGGGCGCTGCTGGCGCTGAAATTCACCGGCGGTACGCTGAACGTGTTCAGCCAGATCGGCCTCATCACGCTGGTGGGGCTGATCACCAAGCACGGCATTCTGATCGTGGAGTTTGCCAACCAGTTGCAGGAGCAGGGCGTGGCCAAACTGGCGGCTGTGAAGCAGTCGGCGGCGCTGCGCCTGCGCCCCATCCTGATGACCACCGGGGCGATGGTGCTGGGCTCCATTCCGCTGGCGCTGGCCACCGGCGCGGGGGCCGAGAGCCGCCAGCAAATTGGCTGGGTGATTGTGGGCGGCATGAGCCTGGGCACGCTGCTGACCATCTTCGTGGTGCCCACGGTGTACACCCTGCTGGCGCGTACCCACACCCACGCGCCGGAGTGAGGCTGAGGAGGCTCAGCCCCGTTGCAGAAACTGGCTGGCCAGCCCGGCGAGGTTGCCCAGATCGCCCAGGCCAGCCAGGTTGCCCAGGCCGTTGTCGGCTGGCAATTGGCCTTGCGGGGTGAGCTGATCGACGATCATGGGCAGAAACTGCGCCACCAGCGCACCCAACTGTGGTGAGTTGCCGCCAAGTTGCGACACGAGGTTTTGCAGCGTGTCCGGGCCCAGTGCCTGGGTGACCTGCTCGGCACTCACGGGCAGGTTGGCTCCGGTGCCCACCCACGACTGCACCGCTTCGCCCAGCCCGGCCTGCTGAAACTTTTCCACCACGCCCGACAGCCCGCCTGCCTGTTGCAGCAGCGTACCGGCCAGGCCCATCACATCCAGACCGCCAGCGCCATCGGCAGCGCCGGTCTTGTTTTGCAGTGCATCCATCGCAGCCTGTCCGGCGGCGCTCACCAGTGAGTCAAACAATCCCATTTCATTTCTCCGTGTCGAGGTTCAAAAAAAACCCGGCCTGGGCCGGGTGGTGTGGTGGCTGAAGCGTTCAGGGCTGCTGTCAGCGCGGGTCGGCTCCGGGTGTCAGTTCCAGATGAGTGAGCGGGCATCGCTCAGCCATTCTTCGGGTGACATGGGCTTGCTGAAGTAATAGCCCTGCAAGCTGTGGCAGCCTTGCTGGCGCAGGAATTGCGCCTGCTCGGCGGTTTCCACCCCTTCTGCCACCACCTGCAAATCGAGTGTAGCGGCCATGGAAATGATCATTTTCACGATGGCCACATCGTTGTTGTCAAACGGCAGATTGATCACGAAACTGCGGTCAATTTTCAACTCGTGCAGCGGCAGGCGCTTGAGGTAGCTCAGGCTGGAGTAGCCGGTGCCGAAGTCGTCCATCGAGAAGCGGAAACCCACTGCGGTGAGTGTGTTCATGGTGTGGGTGGTCTGGCTGATGTCACCGATGAACACGCTCTCGGTCACTTCCAGCACCAGATACTCCGGCAGCACCCGGTACGAGGCCACCATGCTCAGCAGTTTGCGCGTGAAGCCCGCGTGGTTGAATTGCTTGGGGCTGACGTTGACGGAAATCGGGCAGTCCATCCCCCGCTCCTGCAACTGTTTGATGAGCTGGCAGGCTTGCTCCAGCATCCACTCGCCAATCGGGCCAATCAGGCCAGTCTGCTCGGCCAGCGGAATGAACTCGGCAGGCGAAATGAACCCGTGCTCGGGGTGCTTCCAGCGGATCAGCATTTCGGCCCCGGCCATCTGGTTGTTGGCATCGAACTGCGATTGCACCACGGCCACCAGCTGGTTTTTTTCCAGGGCCACCGCCAGGTCGCGCTCCAGAGCCAGGCGGGCCTGCAAGCGGGTCTGCATGGCCGTTTCGAACAGCACCACGCGGTTGCGCCCTTTGGACTTGGCTTCGTACATGGCAATGTCGGCCTCGCGCATCATGTCCATGCTCTGGCTGATGCGGGTTTGCGGCGGCACCGTCACGCCCACGCTGATGCTGGTGGTGTAGGGGCCCAGCGAGGTGTCGAACGGCTCCAGCATCATCTGGCGCAGGCGCTCGGCTTCGGCCAGCGCCATTTCCACACCGGGCTTGCCCAGTGGCAGGCCGGTCAGCAGCACCACAAACTCATCGCCGCCGGGGCGGGCCACGGTGTCCTGGATGCGCACGGTCTGGTTCAGCCGCAGGGCCACCAGTTTGAGCAACTCGTCGCCCAGGCTGTGGCCGTGGCTGTCGTTCACGTCTTTGAAGTTGTCCAGGTCAATGAACAGCAGGGCCACCTGCGAGATGTCTTCGTAGGCATGGGTCAGGGCATTGCCCAGGCGGTTTTGCAGCGACTGGCGGTTGGGCAGGCCAGTCAGGTTGTCATAGAGCGCATCCTGTTGCAGTTTTTGCTGGACGCGGCTGGACTGTTTGATGACCAGCTCCACATTGCGCAGCAAACTGGCGCTCCACTTCACCACAAACAGGCTGATGCCCAGATAGCTGAGGCCCAGCAAAGTCCAGAAGCTGTCGGGATGCATGGTCAACGGGGCGGTCAGCTCCACCCCGTTCCACCAGCCCAGGCCAAAAGAGGCCAGGCTGATCAAGACCGCTGTGCCCAGTGCGGCAGGCCGGTTCAGCACCAGCGCGGCCACCAGCGGCACAGCTCCCAGCCACAGCAGGCCAAACACACCGGCCAGCAACAGCATGGTTGTGCCTGTGGCCGCCAGCAGCAACACAAATGCCGTGGCCCGTACCTCGTGGGTGATGCCCTTGACGAGTGTGACGGCACACAGACACGCACAACCCGCCACAGCCAGCTGAATGAGCTGAACGTTGTTTACCCACGCCCCCCACATGATGTTGCCCATTGCCAGCAAGGAGCCAATGGCCAGACTGGTGCGCAGCATGTTCGACAGCAGGTGTTCCTGCCAGTCGCGCAGGCTGGGCCAAGTCACGGGTTCATTGAGCGCACTGTCGGCAATGGTGGAGTAATCATGTTGTGACATGCGGGCGGTGTTTTTCAGAGGTTGGATTCAAGCATCATGACGCTGACTTCGTCGCCCACGGCCACATTGCCTTGCGCGTGGGGCAGCACGATGAGGCCGTTGGCCTCGACCATCGAGCGCAGCACGCCCGAGCCCTGGCTGCCGGTGGTGCGCACATGCAGGCTGCCATCGGCGGCGGTGAACACGGTGCCGCGCTGGTATTCGGTGCGACCCGGTTTTTTGCGGATGGCCTCGGCGCTGTGCGCCTTCAGCAGCACGGGCGCATCGGCGGCGCAGCCCATCATGCGCAGCAGGGCAGGGCGCACAAAGGCCAGAAACGTCACCATCACGGCCACCGGGTTGCCGGGCAGGCCGAACAGAATGGTGTGGCCAAACCGGCCCACGGCCATCGGGCGGCCTGGGCGCATGGCGATGCGCCAGAAGGCCACGCCACTCTGGCCCGAGGCATCGTCGGCGGCCAGCTCGCGCATCATGGCCTTGGTGTGGTCGGCCTCGCCCACGCTCACGCCACCGCTGGTGATGATGGCATCGGCCTGGGCGGCGGCCTGGCGGAAGGCGGCTTGCAGCCGGGCAGGGTCGTCATGCACCACACCCAGGTCGATGACTTCGCAGCCCAGGCGTT
The DNA here is from genome assembly GCA_937868695.1 of uncultured Comamonadaceae bacterium. Taxonomy (GTDB): domain Bacteria; phylum Pseudomonadota; class Gammaproteobacteria; order Burkholderiales; family Burkholderiaceae_C; genus UBA2334. The sequence goes on along the minus strand of CALMMY010000055.1, from coordinate 4,879 downwards.
GCAGCAGGCCGAACACGGTGTAGCGGTTGCTGTCGTACACCGCGCCTTCGCGCGGGGCCTCGCCCAGGCTGAGGATTTCGTCGCCGGTGGAGAAGTACGCCACTTTCAGGCGGCGGAACACCGTCACCGTGGGCAGGCCCAGGCTGGCGGCCAGGCCCAGTGCGGCGGGTGTGAGGCGCTGGCCGGTGCGCAGCGCGGGCTGGCCCTGCATCAGGTCTTCACCGGCCAGGCGGTGGTTGTCGCCGCGTTGCAGCACGTTGGCGGCAATGGTGATGCCGCCATCGGCGTTGGCCTGGGTCAGCTCCTGGGGCACCACGGTGTCCAGCCCGGCGGGCATGATGGCCCCGGTCATGATCTTCACGCACTGGCCCGGCCCCACGCTGCCCTGCCAGGCCGCACCCGCAAAAGCGGTGCCACCTACGGGTTGCAGCACCAGTGGCTGGCCGGGTTGCAGGGCCGCGCCGTCGAAGGCGTAGCCGTCCATCGCCGAGTTGTTGTGCGGCGGCACGCTCACGGGCGAGATGATGTCGGCAGCCAGCACGCGGTGGTGGGCCTGCATCAGCGGCAGGGTTTCGGTGTCGGTGCTGGCCGACAGGGGCTGTACCAGCTCGGCCAAAAAGGCGTTGACGGCATCGGCGCTCAGGGCCTGCGGGTCGTAGCCCTGCAATTCGGCGGCAATCTGTTCGAGGTTTTTCATGGTGTGCGCTGCTCCGTGCTCTCAGGGCGCTTCGAGTGCCTGCAAATCAGACAGCGTGTTGGCGTTGAAGAAGGCGCGCGGGTCGTCGCCTGGCTGGTCAAACGGCACCAGCACCGTGTGGTGCTGCCCCGTCCAGCGGTCAATCTTGCGCCCACCGGCCTGGGTAAAGGCCACCAGACTGGCCAGCAGATCGACATGCAGCAGGCAGAACACCGGCTGGCTGCGCACGCTGCCGTCTTCTTCGGGCGCGGCGGCCATCGCGATGTCGGCCCCGGAGCGCACCACGGCCTGCACCATGCGCTCGGCCAGATCCAGCGGAAAACGGGGGGTGTCGCAGGGTACGGTCAGCATCCAGGGAGTTTCGCAGTGTTCCAGCCCGCTCAGGAAACCGGCCAGCGGCCCGGCGTAGTCGTTCATCGTGTCTGGCCACACGGGCGCACCGAATGCCTCGTAGGCCGCGAGGTGTCGGTTGGCGTTGACCAGCGTCTGCCCCACCCAGCCGCCTTGCTGCATTTGCAGGCGCAGCAGCGTGTGCAGCGCCATCGGCGTGCCGTGGAAGTTCTGCAACCCCTTGTCGGTGCCGCCCATGCGGCTACCCCGGCCCCCGGCCAGCACCAGGCCAGTGATGTCGCCGGGAGCGAGGTGGATGCGGGGAGTCTGTTCTGCTAACGGATTGGGGGTGTTCATGGACTGAAGATCGTTCATTGTTGGGGAGCCATGCGAGCCAGTGCTTCTTTGAAGCGGTTTTCATCGGGTATGAGATTGGCTGCCTGCTCATAGGCATGGCGAATATCCTGCGCTGGCATGCGCAGGTCTTTCATGACCCTGCCCAAATCAAACCAAGCCCAGGCATGCCGGGTGCGCGGGGCTTCCATTTGCACCACCCGTTGCAGCATCTCTTTGGCTTCCCTCAGAAATCGCTGCTGGATGGCTGGGTTGCCTTGCCTGCTTCTGGGGTGCTGTTTGTCGGCCAGTTTCATCTTGACCTGCGCAAACTCATGCAGGGCTTTCACATCGCCCATGACGGCATCGCCAGCAGCCTGGAAAAAGCGGTGTGCCCGCTCGTATCGGCCTGCACGTTTTTCCTGGATGGCCGCATCGAATGCGTCACTGACGGTGTCCAGCATCGGCAGCCGATCCAGCCAGCGGATGGCATCGGATGTCTTTGCCTGATCAAGGTAGGCCCCTGCAATCAGGGTGAACAATGCAGCGGGGTTGCCGATGGGCTGGGCTTTTTCGTGGTGTTCGCACAGGCTTTCGGCAGCATGGATGTCACCCCGTGCGATGTACTCGCGTGCCAGCTCCAGTGCCACGCTCAGCGATGCGGGGTTTTGTTCGACAGCTTCTTTCAGCCGCCTCAGCACGGCAGCCGTGTCGCCCACCGCACGCAAGCCCGCCACATCTTGCAGGGCCAGGATGGATTGGTACTCGGGGTGGGCTGGCAGGGTGACTCGGAAGTAACTGCGGCTGGCATCAAAATCGAACCGTGGTGCGGGCGATCCATTCTGTTGCATGGCCCTGCGCACCTTGGGAATGCCGGTGCCCCTGGCTTCAGCCAGTTTCAGCTCTTTCAGAAACTCCCCGATGCGCCGGTTTCTGGCAGGCACTGGCGGCAAAGGTGCCAGGCCGTCGAGGTGTGGCTGCTCAATGCCCGGTGCTGGCCCCGGATAGCTGATGATTTCCATGCGATCCGGGTAGAGGTAAATTTTGGTGGGCTCCGGTTCGCCATCGTATGAGCGGTGGTAAACCGCGTTCACCAACGCCTCGCGCAATGCCAGCGACGGGTAGCTGACCCAATGTGCCGCCTGGGTTCTGCCGGGTATTTTCTGAATCAGCCGCACCGACAGATTTTCGAGGTAGGCCAGACATTCCCGGACTTGTTCATGGACGGGACGCTGGGCAAATACCTTCTCTTCCAGCACGTTGCCCGCCGGGTCGCCGGAAAACTGAACCACTTCAATCCGCGCTCCCGCAAACCATTGCTCGGGGTTCTGGCTGAACAGCAGCAATCCGATGTTTCTTGGGGCATCGTGCCCGTTGACAGGCTCGGCTATGCGCAAATTGCGGTACAGGGTGCGGGTGTCCTGCTCATCCACCAGGCCACTGCCCACATCGTGCAAAAACTCGCGCACCTTGGTTTCCCGGATGTCATGCACGCTGGCCTGAAGGGCTCGCCGGTCATCGAACGGCACGCGTGCAGTCAGTTGGATGAGCTGGGTTTTCAGTTCGGCCTTGCTGTCGGCATCCACGGTTTCCGAGCCCAGGCGAATGAAGAATTTGCGGGCAGCGCCTTTTTCCTGGGATTCGGGTGCCTGGTGGGGGCGGGTCTGGCTGCCAGGTGCCCAGATCACCAGCAAATGAACGCCAGCAATGGTTTCAGGCGACAGAACGGGCTGGTAAATTGGGTCGATGACATTGCAGCGCCCGCGAATCCATTGCTGTGCCTGCTCCAGCTCGGCGGGGGACAGGCCTTTCGGTGGCAACACGGCTGCGCCATTGGATTCGGCCACACCGATCACGATGTATCCGCCGTTCAGATTCTGAAAATCATTGGCAAATGCACAGATTGTGCGAATGACCTGTGCGCCGGTGGTTTTTTCATCCCAGGAAGCCTTGAACTCAATCCGCGCCGATTCCACGCCCTGGAAGTGCAGCAGATGGTCAAGATTGATGGGAAGAATGGATGACATGCTTGTTCTGATCGTGTGTATCTGCACTGGCTTTGGGCGGACTCAGCTCAGCCCCCGATGTAGCTCATTTCAATGCGTTTGCCACCATTGCCCACCGCCACATCGGGGGGCAGGCTGGCGCGCAGCTGGGAGTAGCGGTCGGTGCGGCCTTGCCAGATGTGGCCGATGGCGCTGGCCAGTTCGCTGTCGCTGGCCGGGGGCAGTGTGCTGCCGTCGGGCGCGGTGCCGCCCCGGATCAGGCTGCGCAGGTCGTGCCCCTGGGTGGCAAACAGGCACAGGTAGAGCTGGCCCTCGGTGGACAGGCGGGCGCGGTTGCAGTCGCCGCAGAAGGCCTGGGTCACGCTGCTGATCACGCCGATTTCGCCCAGCGTGGGGTCGTGCTGGCCGTCGGCTCCGGCATAGCCCCAGCGTTCGGCGGTTTCGCCGGGGGCCGATGGCTCCAGCTGCACCAGCGGCAGCTCGGCATGGATGCGGGCCACCACCTCGGCGCTGGGCAGCACTTCATCCATGCACCAGCCATTGGTGGCTCCCACATCCATGTATTCGATGAAGCGCAGCGTGATGCCGCTGCCCCGGAAGTGGCGGGCCATCGGCAGAATCTGGTCGTCGTTGGTGCCGCGCTTGACCACCATGTTGATCTTCAGCCCGCTGGGGCCGCCGTTGACGGGCGCACCCAGGCCCACTTCGCGGGCGGCGGCCAGCCCGTCCAGTACATCGGCCACCGGAAAGTCCACATCGTTCATGCGGCGGAAGGTGGCATCGTCCAGCCCGTCCAGGCTCACGGTCACGCGGTGCAGGCCCGCGTCTTTCAGGGCGCGGGCTTTTTTCCGCAGCAGGCTGCCGTTGGTGGTCAGCGTCAGCTCCAGCGGCTGGCCTTCGGGCGTGCGCAGAGTGGCCAGTTGGGCAATCAGCACTTCGATGTGCTTGCGCAGCAGCGGCTCGCCCCCGGTCAGGCGGATTTTCTGCACACCGTGGGCCGCAAACTGCCGCGCCACGCGGGTGATTTCCTCGAACGACAGCAAGGCACTGTGCGGCAGGTAGGTGTAGGTGTTGTCAAAAATTTCCTTAGGCATGCAGTAGCTGCACCGGAAGTTGCAGCGGTCGGTCACGCTGATGCGCAGGTCGCGCAGCGGACGGCCCAACCCGTCGCCCAGCAGGCCGGTGGCATGCACCTGGTGCGCGGGCAACGTGGCCGTCAGGGTGCGCATGCGGTGGTCGATCAGGGGTATGACGCGTTCAGACATGCGCCGGATTATCAGTGACCCATTGCGGTGCAGTCCGGGTTTTGGCCTGACACGGGCAGGGGTTTTACCTGCTCGTTGGTTGGCTGGTTTGTGTGGTGGTGGGGCGGGGGTTTCTCTATTGACGTGTGTGGTGCCGTGCCGCCTTGGTCGGGCTGGCGTGTGTCGTGGCGAGCCGAGTCGTGCTGACGTTTCCCGGCTGGCGTGTGTGGTGGCGAGCCATGCCGTGCTGACGTGGCGTGCTGGGGAGG
>CALMMY010000054.1 GCA_937868695.1 uncultured Comamonadaceae bacterium | reverse complement strand
GCGGGTCACCAGCCGATCCGGCCCGCAAGCGCCGCCGTCGCCGCCGCAAACCTTCGGGCGGTGGCTCCGGCGGAGAGGGCGCACCGTCTGCGCCATCCGGTGGCTCGGGCGGCGAGTGAGCACACATGGCCGTGAGCACATCGGCCTCTGATCTGGCCCGGCCCGGCGTGCAGGCCGCCATCGCGCTGGGTGCGAATCTGGGTGATGCGGTGGCCACGGTGCGCCAGGCACTGGTCTGGCTGGGGGCGTTGCCGGGCACCCGGTTGCTGGCTGCTTCCAGCCTGTACCGCACTGCGCCGTGGGAGGCCTCGGGGCCAGACTTCATCAATGCCGTGGCGCTGGTGGATACCCGGCTCACGGCACCCGCTCTGCTGCACGCTATTCAGCAGCTGGAATTGCAGGCAGGCCGCGAGCGGCCTTACCCGAATGCGCCCCGCACCCTGGATCTGGATGTGCTGCTGTACGGCCAGGCCAGCATCAGCTCACCCCGCCTGACCGTGCCGCATCCGCGCATGTGGCAGCGGGCGTTTGTGCTGCATCCCCTGGCCGAGGTGATGCCTGCCTTGGTCGGCCCGCAGGCCCTGTCGGCGGTCAGTGAACAGGTGATTGAGCGGCTGTAGGCCTGAAGAGGCTCAGGGGGCCAGGCGTTCGCGCAGCCAGCCACCATCGGCTTGCTGGGTGTAGCGCAGGCGGTCATGCAGACGGCTTTTGCGGCCTTGCCAGAACTGCCACTGGTCGGGCACCAGGCGGTAGCCGCCCCAGTGCGGTGGGCGAGGCGGCTTGAGCATGAACTGTGCGCCATAGCGGGCGGCATTCGCTACCAGCACGGTGCGCCCTGAAATGACCTGGCTCTGCGGGCTGGCCCAGGCTCCGATGCGGCTGTCCAGCGGGCGGCTGTGGAAGTAGGCATCGCTTTCTTCGGCGCTGACTTTCTCCACGCGGCCTTCGATGCGGACCACGCGCTCCAGCTCCACCCAGTGGAATTGCAGCGCGGCAAACGGGTTGCCCGCCAGTTCGATGCCTTTCTGGCTTTCGTAGTTGGTGTACCAGACGATGCCGCGTTCATCGTAGCCCTTGATCAGCACCACCCGCGTGCTGGGGCGCAGGTTGCTGGCCACGGTGGCCAGGGTCATGGCGTTGGGTTCGGGTACCTCGGTTTTGATGGCTTCGTTCAGCCACTGGTCAAACTGGAGGAGGGGGTCGGCATGCGAATCGGTCTCGCTGAGTTCTGCCCGTTCGTAGCTTTTGCGGAGGTCTGCGATGTTCATCTTGCGAGTATAGGTAAGCGTCAGGAAGGGGTGGGCGTTCTAAAATCAAAGTCTGATCAATTATTTTTTTGGAGTTTTCATGTCGGTTCAGAATCAAGACGAAGGCGAACGCACCGCATTTGCGGTTCTCATTCCCCTGATTGTGCTGGTGGTGGGGTTTGTGGTGGGTCTGGGTATCCACAAGGCCAAAGGCCCAGCCCCCAAACCCGCTGCGGCTGTGGTGGCTGAGCCCGCCCCTGCGCCCGCCGAGGCTTCCGATGAAGCCCGTGTGGTGATCGACAACGGCGTGGTCAAGTTTTACTTTGCTTCGGGCAAGGCCGATCTGGCAGCGGGTGGCAAAGAGGCATTGGCCGATGCGGTGCAAGCCGCACTGGCTGGCAAGAAGCTGTCGGTGTCGGGTTTCCATGATGAAACAGGCAGCCCTGAGCAAAATGCCGAGCTGGCCAAGCAGCGCGCCCTGGCTGTGCGCGATGCCCTGGTTGCAGCCGGTGTGGCCGAGGCCAGTGTCGAGCTGAAAAAGCCTGAAGTGATGATGGCTGGCTCCAATGCCGAAGCCCGCCGCGTGGAAGTGTCTGTGCAGTGAGCGTGCGCCAGCTGGCCGTGCGCTTGGGCGTGCGGTACGGAAGCGGGCAGCCAATGCCCAGCTGAAAATGAAAAAAGCAGGCCGTGTGCCTGCTTTTTTCATGGGAGTAGCGCCAGCGTGTGCCTGGCGGTCAACCCAGTGTCACATGGCCGGTGCGTTGGATGAGTTCGATTTTGTAGCCATCGGGGTCGGCCACAAAGGCAATGACGGTTTTGCCGCCTTTGACCGGCCCTGGCTCACGGGTCACGGTGCCACCCGCTTTGCGGATGCGATCGCAGGCGGCGGCCACATCGGGCACACCGATGGCGATGTGTCCATAGGCTGTGCCGATGTCGTACTCGGTCACGCCCCAGTTGTAAGTCAGTTCCAACTCCGCATGTTCTGGGTTGCTGCCAAACCCCATGAAGGCCAGTGTGTATTGGTTCTCCGTGTTTTCAGATTTGCGCAGCAACTGCATGCCGATGACATGGGTGTAAAAATCGATGGAGCGCTGCAGGTCACCCACCCGCAGCATGGTGTGCAAGATTCTCATGCAACACATTGTGCCGTGTTTGCATGGCAAATCCATTCGTGACTTCACTGATTGGCTGCCAGTCATTGCCAAGACTGGGCAGCCAACAGCGGTTCATCGGTCGCGCTTACCGGTTGGTGATGCGGCCAAAGCTGGTGCGCAGTGGATCGGCTGGGCCACCCCGGCTGGGGCCTTGGCCACCGGCTCCCCGGCCTGGGCCACCACGGTTGCCACCCCTGAAGTTGCCGCCACGGCTGGTCATGGCATCGATGCTGGTGCGCAGTGGATCGGGCTGGCGGGCATCGCCACCACCACGGGGTTCGTTGCGGGGGGCGTGCCTGTTTTCAGAGCGCACATCGCCATTGCGGAAGGCGGTGGGGCCGGGTTGGGCATCGGCGAAACCTTGTCCTTGACCCTGACCACGGCCTTCTGGCCGGGGAGGGCGTGCCGCCGTTCTGGGCTTGTGGTTGCCATGCGGATAGCCTGGGCGTGGTGGGCGGTTGTCGGCCATTTCGGCGTTGCCGCCAGCGCCTGCATGTCCACGGTTGGGTGTTTGGCCGCGCCCGCCGCCATTGCCGCCCCCATTGCCTGCACCACGGGGTGCGTTGCGTCCGCCGTTGCCGCCTTCGGCCTGTTTTTTGTCGCGGATGCGTTCCATCATTTCACTGCGGGCGGCTTTGGCGGCGGCTGCCATCACTTCGCGGCTGGGGGGCTTGCCTGCGCCGCCCCAGATGGTCTGGCGGCCCATGGCGATGGGTTCGGCACGCTCGCCGGGTTCGGGGCCAAAGCCCTCGATGGCTTGCACTTCGATGCGCTGCTTGGTGAAACGTTCGATTTCCTGCATGAAGCCTTCTTCGTCCATGCACACCAGGTTGACCGCTTCGCCGCTGGCACCGGCGCGGCCTGTGCGGCCAATGCGGTGAACGTAGTCTTCGGGCACGTTGGGGATTTCGTAATTCACGACATGCGGCAGATCGTCGATGTCGATGCCACGGGCTGCGATGTCGGTGGCCACCAGGGCGCGGATGTCGCCGCTCTTGAAACCGGCCAGTGCCTGTGTGCGGGCGGCCTGGCTTTTGTTGCCGTGCAGAGCCATCGCATTGATGCCGTTCTTGGTCAGAAACTCGGCTACGTTGTTGGCACCGAATTTGGTGCGAGTGAACACCAGCACCTGGCTCCAGTTGTGCTGGTTGATGATGTGTGCCAGCACGGCCTTCTTTTTGCCCCGGCCCACGGGGTGGATGCGCTGGGTGATGCGCTGTACCGTGGTGTTGCGCGGAGTCACCTGGATGCTTTGCGGGTTGCGCAGCAGGGTGTTGGCCAGTTCACGGATTTCGT
>CALMMY010000053.1 GCA_937868695.1 uncultured Comamonadaceae bacterium | reverse complement strand
GAGATGGCGGAGATGGGGTCTTTCACGAAGGAGCCAGGGCCCATGATCGAGAAGCCTTTGGCGGCAGCAGCAGCGGCTACGGTGTCGGCAGTGGCCGCAGGGTTGGTCTTGAGGGCTTCAGCCAGCAGGCCTTTGGAGGCGAGGTCTGTCTTGATGCGGATGGCTTCTGCAAACATGGCTTCAGGGCTGAAACCAAACTTGGCCAGCACCATGATGGCCATGAACGATGCACCGCCCAACAGCAGCACGGCCTTGATGATCTGCACCCAGGTGGTTGCAGTCATGCCGCCGAACAGCACATACACCATCATCAGACCACCCACGATGATCACAGCCAGGTAGTACTCCAGGCCGAACAGCAGCTTGATCAGCTGACCGGCACCCACCATCTGGGCAATCAGGTAGAAGGCCACCACCACGAGCGTGCCGGAAGCGGCAAACACGCGGATGGGGGTCTGGCTGAAACGGAAGGCGGCCACGTCGGCAAACGTGAACTTGCCCAGGTTGCGCAGACGTTCGGCCATCAGGAATGTGATGACGGGCCAGCCCACCAGGAAGCCGATGGAGAAGATCAGGCCGTCAAAACCGCTGGCCATCACAGCTGCGGAAATACCCAGGAAAGAAGCGGCAGACATGTAGTCGCCCGCAATGGCCAAGCCGTTCTGGAAGCCGGTGATGCCGCCACCGCCGGTGTAGAAGTCAGCGGCCGATTTGGTTTTGGCGGCAGCCCACTTGGTGATGAACATCGTGCCAGCCACGAAAAAGCCGAACATGGCGATGGCCGTCCAGTTGGTGGCTTGCTTTTCAGCCTGGCCCAGGTCAGCACCAGCGGCCATTGCGCCAGCGCTGGCGACCAGCATGCCCAGCAGGGCGAGGAGTTGGGTAGAGCGCTTCATTTGGAGACAGCCTTTTTGATTTCTTCGGTCAGGTCGTCGAATTCGCTGTTGGCGCGACGCACATAGATACCTGTGATGACAACAGTGAACACGATCACGCCCATACCAATTGGCATGCCAATGGTCATGACACCTGAGCCCATTTTCTGGATCAGGAATTCTTTGTTGAAAGCCACCAGCAGGATGAAGCCGTAGTACACGATCATCATCATTGCGGTGAGTATCCAGCCGAAGCTCGATCGCTTGGCTTTAAGTTCTTGGTATTTCGGATTGTTTGCAATCCGAGTGGCTAGATCCATTTCCATGGTGTCCCCTCGATGGTTGGTTGACTTTTGTCCAGGCATGTGAGCTTCGGATGATCTGGATGGATCAAAAAACTCAATGCCCCAAAAGTTAAGGGGATGCTAGGTTCAGGCTATTACCAATGACTTACGCATCTTGTCATAGAAGCTGCGAAATAATCGGTACATACCCTATGTTTTGCTTAATGTTCACATAAGGAAAGTACCAATTCAAACGCCGCCGGTGAGCAAAAATGCCAGTTCCTCATCGCTGAACCCCGCCTGGCGGCGGGCTTCCTGGTTGAAAGGGGGTTTGAGTCTGGGGGCTGCATGGTGCCGGGCCAGCGCCTTGTAGTGGGCAATCGGATCGAGTTTCTGCCGGGTGCAGAGCCATGCGTACCAGTGGTTGCCTATGGCCACATGGCCCACCTCGTCGCGCAAGATGATGTCCAGCAGGTCGCACATCACCAGCGCATCGGGCGCGCCAGACACGCCCTTGCTGTTGGGGGCTCCCACTTTTCGCAGTTTGGCCTGGATGAGGGGGGTGGCATCCAGGCCCCTGGCCTCCAGGGTGCGGGGCACCAGGGCCATGCGGGCTGTGATGTCGCCAGCGGTTTTCTCGCACATGGCCCACAGGCCATCATGGGCTGCAAAATCACCGTATTGATAAGGCTGGTTTTGGCTGCTGTGCAGGGTGCGCAGATGGTTGTGCAGCAGGCTGAAGTGTTCAGCCTCTTCGGCGGCCACGCGCAACCAGTCGCGGTAAAACGCCTCGGGCATGCCAGCAAAGCGCCACACCGCATCCAGCGCCAGGTTGATGGCATTGAATTCAATGTGGCAAATGGCATGCAGCAGCGCGGCCCGGCCTTCAGTGGTGAAGGGGGATCGGGTCGGCACCAGGGCCGGGTCAATCAGCTCTGGCAGATTTGGGCGGCCAGGCAACGGCCATTGCGGATCGGGGTGGAGAGGGCTGTCTGTGTCCCAGGGCAGGCTGCCCGCTTTGGCCGCAACCACCAACGCGTGAACCTGGGCGCACTTGTCCGCCGGGTCGGCCAGGCAGAGTATGCGCAGTGCTTCCGATCGGATGCTGATGCTGGGAGTGGGTGCCCTTGGTTCGGTGTCGGGTTGATTGGCTGGGTTCGGGTGCGGGGCGGAGTCCATCCCTACAATTCTAGGCATGAGCATTTACCAACTTGAATCCCACATTCCCAGCGTTGATCCCAGTGCCTACGTGGCCGACAGTGCCGAAGTCATGGGCAATGTCAGCCTGGGGGCCGACACCAGCATCTGGTTTGGCACCGTCATCCGTGGTGACAACGAGCCCATCACCATCGGCGAAGGCACCAACATCCAGGATGCCAGCGTGTTGCACAGCGACTTCGGCAAACCCCTGACAATTGGCAAGCATGTCACCGTGGGCCACAAAGTGATGCTGCACGGCTGCACCATCGGCAACGAAAGCCTGATCGGCATCGGTGCGGTGGTGCTGAACGGTGCCAAGATTGGCAACAACTGTCTGGTTGGTGCTGGTTCGCTGGTGACCGAGGGCAAGGAGTTTCCCGATGGCTCCATGATCATGGGCAGCCCCGCCAAGGTGGTGCGCCAGCTCACGCCCGAGCAGATCGAGGGTTTGCGCCAGAGTGCCCGGCACTACATCGCCAATGCCCGCCTGTTCAAAACCAGCCTGAAAAAAATCGCCTGAAAGTTTCCCTTGTCTGAACTGCATAAATTTCTGTTTGATGGCCTGCCCGTGCGCGGCATGCTGGTGCGCCTGACCGACTCCTGGCAGGACATTCTGAGTCGCCGCCAGCAGGCTGGTGGCTACCCCGAAGCCGTGACCGAGCTGCTGGGCGAAATGACCGCCGCCGCCGTGCTGATGCAGGCCAACATCAAGTTCAATGGCGCACTGGTGTTGCAGATCATGGGCGATGGCCCAGTCAAACTGGCTGTGGCCGAAGTGCAGCCCGACCTCAGCCTGCGTGCCACCGCCAAAGTGGTGGGAGAGGTGGCCCAGGGTAGCCTGGCACAGGTGAAGCTGAGCGACATGGTGAATGTGAACAACCAGGGACGCTGCGCCATCACCCTCGACCCCAAAGACCGCCTACCCGGCCAGCAGCCTTACCAGGGCGTGGTGCCGCTGTTCGATGACCAGCGCCAGCGCATCGAAAAAGTGAGTGAGGTGTTGGAACACTACATGCTGCAAAGCGAGCAGCTGGATACCCGGCTGGTGCTGGCCGCCAATGGCCAGGTGGCAGCAGGCCTGCTGATACAGCGCCTGCCCGTCAAGGGTGAGGCCAACCTGCAAGGTGGGAGCAGCGCGGCGCAAGCCAATGAGGATGAAATCGGCCGCAACGAAGATTACAACCGCATCTCCATCCTGGCGGCCAGCCTGAAGCGCGATGAATTGCTGACGCTGGATGCCGACACCATCCTGCACCGCCTGTTCTGGGAAGAGCCGCACACCCGCTTTGTGCCCCAGGCGGGTGAAGACGGGCCGCGCTTTGCGTGCAGCTGCTCCCGTGAGCGGGTGTCGGGCATGCTGCGCAGCCTGGGCGTGGCCGAGGTGGAGTCCATCCTGGCCGAGCAGGGGCAGGTGGAGGTGGGTTGTGATTTTTGCGGTGCCCACTACCGGTTCGATCCGGTGGATGCCGCGCAAATTTTCACGCACCCATTGGCTTCACCGCCCGTCGCTCCCAGCGCGCATTGAAAGTGGGCGCACGGCTGTCCGGCGCTGGGTGAGCAGCCGGGTAAACAGTGTGTGCTCGCATTCCGGGTCGCTGCACGACTCGCATTGGGAAAAAAATTTCGATCCCAATTCGGTGTCCGGGCCATTCGGCACCAGAGTGGCGGCTCTTTTTTTCATGGCCAAGCCGAACACATCGCTGGCGGGCAAGGCCTGGGCAATCGCCAGCAAGGCTGCCTGTGTGCGGCCCATGCCGTTGCCGTAAATGGTGGTGTAGCCAAGGCCAGCGTGGGCCAATTGGGTGCGCAACAGGTTGTCCACGGCCTGTTGGGTGGCGGGGCCATCGCGCCAAGGGCCATCGGCCTGCCAGGGCAGATCTAGCCCCATCAGCAGCGTGACTTCAAAGTTACGCTGCGCATGCCAGGCGTGGGTGTACAGGCTGGTGTCTGAAAAGTAGTGCTGGCTGTACACCGCTGTCATCAGCGGGGTGGTGTCGGCAATCAGCCAAGCATCTTGGCCTGCCTGCTGGCGGGCCTCCGTCATGTGTGTGTGGTGCAGTTGCAGTATGTCAGCCTGCTCATGGCGTAGTGGGGTTCGGCCACGGGCTTCGCACCAAAGGCGCAGGGTTTCGGGCACCCAAACCACGGGCGGCGCACCGTCGATGGCGCGTATCTCGGCCACCAAGGCTTGTGCCAGGCTGCTTTTGCCGCTGCTTTCTGCCCCCAACAAAGCAATGTTCAACGCTTGCCCTGTGCAATTTGAACAAACAACTCGTTGGGCTTGACCATGCCCAACTCCAGGCGGGCTTTTTCTTCGATGATTTCCAGACCCTCTTTCAGGTCGCGCACCTCATTGATGAGTTGCTGGTTGCGCTGCTGGGCTTGCTCGTTGCGCTGTTGGGCCAGCGCCAGATCTTCACGCATCTGGGCCACTTTTTGCACACTGCCTCGCCCTAGCCACAGCTGCGCATGCAGCCAGCCCAGCAAGGCCAGCAGCAGTGCGGTGATCAGGTAAGAAGTGGTGCGGGAGGACATGTCAACGTGCGGCCAAAGGAATAGTCAACCCAGGCTGACGGGCCGCACAGCCCAAAGGCAGTGACCCCTCTCACCTGGGTTGGTGTGTTGCCTCAGCGCAGGTTGTAGAAGGCTGCGCGGCCAGGGTAGACAGCCACATCGCCCAGATCTTCTTCGATGCGCAGAAGCTGGTTGTATTTGGCCATGCGGTCGGAGCGGCTCAGCGAGCCGGTCTTGATCTGGCC
>CALMMY010000052.1 GCA_937868695.1 uncultured Comamonadaceae bacterium | reverse complement strand
TTCTGGTCGCTCGCGGCCAGTTTTTCGCTGATTGCCAGGCTTTGGGTGTACTGCGTCAACGCCTGCTCAAGCTCACCCTGAGCCTCCAGAATGCCCGCCACTCTTTCATAGCTCACCGACAGGTCGCGCTGCCAGTCGCTGTTATTCGGATCGCTAGCGGCCAGCTTTTCGCGGATCGCGAGGCTTTTGATGTACTGCGCCAACGCCTGCTCACGCTCGCCCTGCACCTCCAGAATGCCCGCCACCCTTTCATAGCTCACCGACAGGTCGCGCTGCCAGTCGCTGTTATTCGGGTCGCCCGCAGCCAATTGCTGCGCAAGCATGTGAGTGATCTGGTAGGCATCCAGGGCCTCATCCAATTGACCTAAACGCAGGTACACGTCACCCAGCCAATTTTGAGAAACCATCTGGTCGCGCAGATTGTCGCGTTGGTAGGCCAGCTCCAACACAGCGTTGGCAAGCCGCAGTGCCTGTGCGCTATGGCCCAGCAACAAACTGGCTTGCACGGCGGCCCAGCCATCAGAGGTGACCAGGTGATGTGTTTTCCCAGTGTCGATGGCTTGTACCCATTGCCGCAAGATGCGGTGATGTGCCGCTGTCAATGTGCCCACAGTGATCTCATCAGGGGCTGTAGCTGGTGGCATGGGGCGTGGCACAGGCGATTCGGTGTGCGCATCGGTTGTGGGTGCCGATGATTGCAGGTACAGAGAAGTCAGGCGCACCGTCCACAAGTCGGGGGCACACAAAGCGGCGTTTCGGGTCCAGCTTTTGGGCAGCACCATCAGCAACGGGGCACGCCGTGCGAGCGACTCACGGCGCTCGTTGAGCCGACTCAGCAGGGCCATGCGCAATGGCTCGGCCACTGTGCTGGCTTGGTCAAAGCTGGCATCCTGGGGCCAAAACGCGTCGCGTAAACGCCGTGGCAGGCTGTCGTCCAGCTCCAGCACGATCAGGCCGAGAGGCGGGGTTGCGCTGTGTGCCTCCGTGCCCGCCGGTTTTTCCGGTTCATCATCCAGGCTGAGCTGCAATATGCGGGGAATGAGTGCATCCACCACGCTGGTGGCCTGTGAACGCCAGGGTTCGAGCACCTCGGACAGGGCGCGGGTGATGGGCCACAACACCGCGCGGCCCTGTGCTTGGCTCGCTTGCGTGAGGCGCACAAACAGGGCTTGCTTGCGCAAGTCGTTGCCATTGAAGACAAACAGGGTGCTGAACTGCTCAGGGCTTCGCATCATCATCTGGATGCGGCTCCATGCCGCATCGAATGCGGCATCACCAAGCTGAGCCCTTGTGTCTGTCATTGAGCCGCGCCCGTCGAGGTTGACGCAAAGTCGTCCATGGCCTTCCACAGGCTGGGATGGATGTCGTACCAGTCGCGCCCATTGCGGTAGTTGAGGATGACTTTGGTGTCCAGCAGGTGCGCCAGGGTTTGCAACTGGTCTCGGCGGGGCATGACCGGGGTGTTGTCGCGTGTGATCTGACTCAACAGTGGCCACTCGTCGCGCACGGTCAGTTGCAGCATTTCAGTGGCGCACGCTTGCTCCATGTCTTGCAAGATGGGGTCACTCGCTGTGAGCGGCAGGCGATCCAGCGCGAACTGGGCTTCGTGCAACACATCAACAAGCAAACGCAAGATGAATTGACGCAAATCGCCCCCACACAACAAGGCCAATTTGTCTGCCGCCTGTTCGGCCAGCACATCACGCCACGCAGACCACCGTTTGTCGAGCACGCTGCGCATAACCGCAAGCCCTGTGCCACGCGGTGTGCGGCGTGCCTTTTTGGGGTCTTCACACACACGCACCGAGGCAAGTGAAAACCAAGGCACGTAAGCCCGCACGTTCTCCAGCAAACACAAATAGGGCGGCACGCTGTAGACCATGTGTACACCCAGCACTTTGAGCATGTCCATCTGGTCGGCAAACACCTTGGCCACGCTGGCAAACAGTTGTTTGTCGTCGGCCGTCATGGGGTTACCGCGCAAGTTCTCCAAAGAGTCCACCACCAGGACGACTGGCCGTTGCTCGCGCTGGCGAACAAACTCGGCCATCTCGGCAATGTGGTCAAGCAAGGTCTGGTGAAAGCGCTGGGGGCTGCCCATGTCGGCAATGCGCTGGGCCAGGGTATCTTGTTGTGCGCGGAGGTTGAATTTCATGCCCGAGCCAGGCACGGTGATGGACTCCAGCGTGACATCGGTTTGCAGCCACGCCCAGAAACGGCTGACCGGCGTTTCTATCGAAACGTCTTGTTTGTAGGTTCGCTCCATTTCATCGGCCAAACCTGCCGCGACAGCCAGCATCAGCATTTCAGCGTCAATGGGCTTGGCCTCGTGCACATAGTTCAGCGCATCAAACAAGATGCAGCGATAGCCATTGCCGTTGAGCAGGGTTTTCAAACGCCGCAGCTCTGTGCTTTTGCCGGTGCCGCGCTGCCCCGTGAAGTAATACAGGCCGGAGCCTTCCGTGTCTTGAATGGTTTGGAACAGCCGCTCAATCACATCTTCTGCATCGCTGCCGTGCAGCAGCGGTACGTAATACGGGTCATCCGCATCGAGGGGTCTGCTGCTCTGGCGCAAGACCTTTTGAAACGCCCGCAGCGTTTCTTTGTCAATCGCTGAAGCATTCATGCGCTCTCCTTGTGGACAGGGCCATGGCGTGACCTCGACATCAGGCCGTCTTCTTCGCCATCTGCGCCACCCACTCACGGGGGGCCATGGGGAAGCCGAGGCGCTCGCGGCTTTCGTAGTAGCTCTGGGCCACGGCGCGGGCCAGGTTGCGGATGCGGCCGATGTAGGCGGCGCGTTCGGTCACGCTGATGGCACCGCGTGCGTCCAGCAGGTTGAAGCTGTGGGCGCATTTGAGCACCTGCTCGTAGGCGGGCAGCGCCAGTTGCTGTTCCATCAGGTACTTGGCCTGCTTTTCATGGGCGGCAAAGGCAGTGAACAGAAAGTCGGCATCGCTGTGCTCAAAGTTGTAGGTGGACTGCTCCACCTCGTTCTGCTTGTACACATCGCCGTAGCTGAGGGTGTCTGTCCACTTGAGGTTGTAGACGTTGTCCACGCCTTGCAGGTACATGGCCAGGCGCTCCAAGCCGTAGGTGATTTCGCCGGTGGCGGGTTTGCAGTCGATGCCGCCCACCTGCTGGAAGTAGGTGAACTGCGTCACTTCCATGCCGTTGAGCCACACTTCCCAGCCCAGGCCCCAGGCACCGAGGGTGGGGTTTTCCCAGTCGTCTTCCACGAAGCGGATGTCGTTTTTCTTGAGGTCGAAGCCCAGGGCCTCCAGGCTGCCCAGGTACAGCTCCAGGATGTTGCTGGGTGCGGGCTTGAGCACCACCTGGTATTGGTAATAGTGTTGCAGGCGGTTGGGGTTTTCGCCGTAGCGGCCATCCTTGGGGCGGCGGCTGGGCTGCACGTAGGCGGCTTTCCAGGGCTCGGGGCCGATGGCGCGCAAAAACGTGGCGGTGTGGCTGGTGCCTGCGCCCACTTCCATGTCGTAGGGCTGGAGCAGGGCACAGCCTTGCGCGTCCCAGTAGGACTGCAGGCGAAGGATGATTTGCTGGAATGTGAGCATGGGGCGCAATGCAACGAAAAAAACCCGCCGGACAGCAGCGGGCAACAGGGTCTGATTTTACGGGCCACCCTGTCGCCCGCGCCCCGGCTCTGCCTCTGGCCAGCCATTCTCACGTTGCCCAAGGTGGATGCGATGCGTCGGACATGACCGCTTGGCCTGCGGCCTGTCTGTCTGTCAGCTGGTCTGTCCGGGTTGGGTGGGCTGCTTCGCTCTGCTGATTCGGGCTGGCGCTGCTGCGCTCTGCGCCCGTACAAGGGGTGAGCCGTCCTCCGCACACTGCGAGCAGAGATT
>CALMMY010000051.1 GCA_937868695.1 uncultured Comamonadaceae bacterium | reverse complement strand
GTCGGTTTCATCAACATCAACCAGAACAAGATCATCAAGATCTTCTCGGTGGCCAGCGTTTCGCTGCTGCCACCCACGTTGGTGGCCAGCAGCTACGGCATGAACTTCGAGTTCATGCCTGAGCTGAAATGGGCCTACGGCTACCCACTGGCCCTGAGCCTGATGGTGCTGTCTGCCGTGATCCCGATGGTTTACTTCAGAAAGCGCGGCTGGCTGAAGTGAGTGGCTTGGGCTAGAATTTCTTACATTACGTTGTTTTGTAAGGAGTTGAGCCATGTCTGAAGCCACAGTTACCAGCAAAGGTCAAATCACCATTCCGGTGGACATTCGCCAGTCCCTGGGGCTACAGGCCCAGGACAGGGTGACGTTCACGCCCATGCCCGATGGCACGGTGGTGCTGCGGGCCAAAACCAAATCCATTCTGGATTTGCGGGGCCTGCTGCAACCCACGCCAGATTCGGTGGTTTCCGTGGATGACATGGGTTTGGGATCACGCTGACATGGCGGCTCTCGATACCAATGTGCTGGTGCGCTGGCTGGCGGGCGACGATGTGGCTCAGTGCGATGCCGTGGCCCGGTTGCTGCACACATCGTTGGCCCAAGGGGAGCGGTTTTATGTGCCCGTCACCGTACTGCTGGAGACCGAATGGGTGCTGCGCTCCCGCTATCGGTTCAGCCGCAACCAGGTGGCGCAGGTGATGGATGCCCTGTTGGGTACGCTGGAGCTGGAGTTGCAGGACGAACCGGCCATTGAGCGTGCGCTGTGGCTGTTCAAGCACAACGAGTCGGCTGACTTTGCAGATTGCCTGCATGTGGGCCTGGCGCACCTGGCGGCCCAAGCCCCACTGATCACGCTGGACAAACGGGCCTCGCGTCTGATCGGGGCGCGCTTGCTGGAGCTTGATTGAAGGATTGTGTTCGCCTGCATCAGCCTGGTGGCGGCAGGTGTTGCAGCCAGTCGAGCACGGTGTGGGCGCTGTAGTGGCTGGCCACATCGGTCACAAAGCGCACAAAGTCCACATGCGCGGCATCGTCGGCCCGGTCGGAGATGGTGCGCACGGCGGCAAACGGTGCGCGGTGGTCGTGGCACACCTGGGCCACGGCAGCGCCCTCCATTTCCACGGCCAGTGCGTCGGGCAACTGCTGGCGCAGTGTGGTGCTCTCGACACTGGTGGCCACAAAACGGTCGCCGCTGATGATCAGCCCCGTGTGCAGGCGGGGGCTGTGCAGGCCAAACTCCCGGATGGCTTGCGGGGTCAGCAATGCATCCAGGCTGGCCAGGGTGCGCCGGGCGGCGGCTGACAGCCCTTGCTGCCAGTGCGCATCGGGCACAAAACGGCTCAGGCCATAGCCCGGCATTTCGTGGCGGGGAAACAGCGGCGAGGCATCCATGTCGTGCTGCAACAGCGCGGTGGCCACCACCGCATCGCCCACCCGCACACCATCGCCCAAGCCGCCCGCCACGCCGGTGAACACAATGCCCTCCACCCCGAAGCGTTGCAGCAGCAGCGTGGCCGTGGTGGCAGCGGCCACCTTGCCAATGCCCGACACCACGGCCACCACCTCGTGGCCTGCCAGGTGGCCGGGCCAGAAATCCCGCCCGGCCACGGTGGTGCGGTGTTCGTCGGGCATCAGGGCCAGCACAGCCGCCAGCTCCTGCGGCAGGGCGCTCATGATGCCGATGCGGCCTCTGGCGGGTGCGGTGGCGGTGCTCATTGAGCAGAGGCCACGCTCATGGTGGGTGGGTGCAGGTACATGGGCGCGGGTTTTTTGTCGCGCAGCTCGCGGCGCAGGATTTTGCCCACCGGGGTCTTGGGCATATCCGAGCGGAATTCGATCACCTTGGGCTGCTTGTAGCCCGTGAGGTTGGCCTGGCAGAAGCTGCGCACCTGGGCTTCGCTCAGGTCAGGGTCTTGTTTGACAATGACCAGCTTCACCGCCTCGCCCGTCTTGTGGTCAGGTATGCCCACCGCAGCGCATTCGAGCACGCCGGGGCAACTGGCCACCACTTCTTCCACTTCGTTGGGATAGACGTTGAAGCCGCTGACCAGCACCATGTCTTTCTTGCGGTCCACGATGCGGAAGAAACCCTGCGCGTCCATCACGCCGATGTCGCCGGTTTTGAAGTAGCCATCGGCGGTCATGACCTTGGCGGTTTCATCGGGCCGCTGCCAGTAGCCCGCCATCACCTGCGGGCCTTTGATGGCAATTTCGCCGGGCTGGCCGGGTGCGACATCGTTGCCGTCGTCGTCCAGACACCGGAGCCAGGTGCCAGGGATGGGCACGCCGATGGTGCCGCTGAATGTGTGCGAAGTGACCGGATTGCAGCAAGCCGACGGGCTGGTTTCCGACAGGCCGTAGCCCTCCACAATGGGGCAGCCGGTTTTTTCCAGCCAGAGCTTGGCCACGGCACTCTGTACGGCCATGCCGCCGCCCAGCGACACCTTCAGGTGACTCCAGTCCACGGTGTGGAAATCGGGGTGGTGAACCAGGCCGTTGAACAGCGTGTTGACCGCCGGAAAGCTGTGGAACGTGTGGCGGCTCAACTCCTTCAGCACCGCCTTCAGGTCGCGCGGGTTGGGAATGAGGATGACTTTGCCGCCCATGCGCAGGCCCAGCATCATGTTCACCGTGAACGCAAAGATGTGGTACAGCGGCAGGGCGCACACCGAGGTGGGCTGCTGGCCTGCCGGAATGGTCTTCATGGCCGGTGCGTTCCAGGCTTCGGATTGCAGCGCGTTCGCGATGATGTTGCTGTGCAGCAGCACCGCGCCCTTGCTCACGCCGGTGGTGCCGCCGGTGTACTGCAACACGGCCACATCGTCGGGGCGGATGTCGGGGCGCTTCAGGGTCAGCCGGGTGCCGCGTGCCAGGGCTTCATTGAAGCGCACAGCCTGTGGCAGCTGGTAGGCAGGCACCATTTTTTTGACATGCCGCACCACATGGTTGACCAGTGTGCCTTTCAGCAGGCCCAGCCGGTCGCCCATTGCCGTCAGGATCACGTGCCTGACATCGGTGCGGGCCAGGCATTGCGCCAGCGTGTGCGCAAAATTTTCCAGAATGAAGATGGCCTTGGCCCCGGAGTCGTTGAGCTGGTGCTCCAGTTCGCGCGGGGTGTAGAGCGGGTTCACATTCACCACCACCAGGCCGGCCCGCAACACCGCCGCCACCGCCACCGGGTACTGGGGCACATTGGGCATCATCAGCGCCACGCGGTCGCCTTTGGTCAGCCCCAGGCTTTGCAGGTAGGCCGCAATGGCTTCCGACAGGCTGTCGGTTTCGGCATACGTGATGTCTTTGCCCATGAAGCTGTAGGCGGTGCGCTGTGCATGCTGGCGAAAGCTCTCTTCCAGTAGTTGCACCAGTGAGCGGTAAGGCCCGGCAGAAATGTCGGCGGGCACGCCTTCGGGATAAGTACCCAGCCAGGGGCGGGTGCTGGTGGATGTCATGGTTGTGCAGTCCCGGTGTGGTGTGAAACTCAAAAAAACGAACGCCAATTCGTTCCAATCGGCATTTTCCGCGATTGTTACCCATCCTGACACCTGTCTGACAGTTGGGGGCCAATAAAAAGAGGGCGGCAACCCCAAGGTTGCCGCCCTCTTGAATGGGCGGGAATGCCGCAAGAACCGCTCAGGTCTTCAGCACCACCAGCACCTCGTCCAGCATCTTTTTGGCATCGCCAAACAGCATGCGGTTGTTTTCTTTGTAGAACAACGGGTTGTCCACACCGGCATAACCGGATGCCATCGAACGCTTCATCACGATGGTGGTGCGGGCCTTCCACACTTCCAGCACCGGCATGCCGGCAATGGGGCTGGTGGGGTCGTCCTGCGCGGCGGGGTTCACGATGTCGTTGGCCCCGATGACGATGGCAAGGTCGGTGTCGGGGAAGTCTTCGTTGATCTCGTCCATCTCCATCACGATGTCGTAGGGCACCTTGGCCTCGGCCAGCAGCACGTTCATGTGGCCGGGCATGCGGCCCGCCACGGGGTGGATGGCAAAGCGCACGTTCACGCCTTTGGCACGCAGCGTGCGGGTGATCTCGAACACCGTGTGCTGGGCCTGGGCCACCGCCATGCCGTAGCCGGGCACGATGATCACGCTCTTGGCATCGCGCAGCATTTCTGCGGTTTCGGTGGCGCTCACGGGCACCACTTCGCCCTGGGGCTCTGCGGCTTCGCCCGATTTGGCCGGAGCCGCACCGCCGCCGGAACCGAAGCCACCTGCAATCACGCTGATGAAGTTGCGGTTCATGGCGTTGCACATGATGTAGCTCAGGATGGCCCCGGAAGAGCCCACCAGCGCGCCGGTCACGATCAGCAGGTCGTTGCTCAGCATGAAGCCCGTGGCCGCAGCCGCCCAGCCCGAATAGCTGTTGAGCATGGACACCACCACCGGCATGTCCGCACCGCCAATGGCCATCACCATGTGGACGCCGAACAGCAGCGCAATGACGGTCATGACGATCAGCGGGGTCATGCCATCGGCCACGGTGTGCGCGTTCAGGAACACGCGACCGAACCAGATGACGATCAGCAACCCGGCCAGATTCAGCCAGTGGCGACCGGGCAGCAGCAGCGGCTTGCCGCCGATCTTGCCGTTGAGCTTGCCGAACGCAATCAGCGAGCCCGAGAACGTGACCGCACCGATCAGGATGCCGATGTAGATTTCCACCTCGTGGATGGCTTTTTCTGCACCCTGGAGCTGGATGGAGGTGTCCACATAGCTGGCAAACCCCACCAGACAGGCGGCCAGGCCCACCAGGCTGTGCATCAGCGCGACCAGCTCGGGCATCTGGGTCATTTTGACCACTTTGGCCGCGAACAGGCCGATGCCGCCACCCAGCACCAGGGCCATGACGATCCAGCCGACGCCGTCGGGCGTGACGCGCGGGCCCAGCACCGTGGCCAGCACCGCCAGCCCCATGCCGATCATGCCGAACAGGTTGCCCCGGCGCGAGGTTTCGGGGTTGGACAGGCCACCCAGGCTGAGAATGAACAGAACGGCCGCACCGAGGTAGGCCATGTTGGAAAGGCTTTGAGACATGTTCGTCTTCCTTTTTCTTGTTGTGGGTTACTTGCGGAACATGTCCAGCATGCGGCGGGTCACGGCGAATCCGCCGAACATGTTGATGGCGGTCAGCACCAGGGCCACAAAGGCCAGGCCGCGAATCAGGCCATCGGGTCGGCCATCAATGCTCACGGCGGCACCCAGCATGGGTGGCGCAATCTGCACCAGCGCACCGATGGCGATGATGCTGGAGATGGCGTTGGTCACGCTCATCAGCGGCGTGTGCAGCGCGGGTGTCACGTTCCACACCACCATGTAGCCGATGAAGCAGGCCAGCACAAACACCGTGAAGTGGCCCAGGAAGGCCGCCGGTGCGTAGGCACCGATGAACCAGAACACCACCGCCGCCACTGCAAACAGAATAGCCAGTGTCTTGGCCGGCATGGGAGCGCTGCTTCCATGTCCGTGGCCGCCTTTTTTCTCGGCCACGGCGGCTGCGGGCTTGGGTGGTGGGGGCGCCACCTGCTTCAGGGGCGGGGCGGGCCAGGTCACTTCGCCATCCTTGATGACGGTCAGGCCACGGATGGCATCGTCTTCCATGTTGACGTTGACCACGCCATCTTTGGTCTTGCACAGCTCTTCGCTCAGGCGGAACAGGTTGGTGCCGTACAGCGTGGACGACTGGCGGGCCAGGCGCGAGGCCAGGTCGGTGTAGCCCACGATGGTCACGCCGTGCTTCACCACCGCCTGACCGGGTTCGGTCAGCTCGCAGTTGCCGCCTTGCTCGGCGGCCATGTCCACGATCACGCTGCCCGGTTTCATCGACCGCACCATCTCGGCGGTGATCAGCTTGGGTGCTGGCTTGCCTGGAATCAGCGCGGTGGTGATGATGATGTCCACCTCCTTTGCTTGCTGCGCATACATTTCGCGCTGCGCTTTTTGAAAGCCTTCGCTCATCACCTTGGCGTAGC
>CALMMY010000050.1 GCA_937868695.1 uncultured Comamonadaceae bacterium | reverse complement strand
AAGCGGTGTTCCTCGTCAATGATGAGCAGGCCCAGGTCTTTGAACTTGACCGACTCGCTCAGCAGCTTGTGCGTGCCCACCACGATGTCCACGCTGCCATCGGCCAGCCCTTTGGCGGCGGCGGTGATTTCCTTGGCCGAGCGAAAGCGGCTCATCTCGGCAATCTTCACCGGCCACTTGGCAAAGCGGTCCACCAGCGTCTGGTAGTGCTGCTCGGCCAGCAGCGTGGTGGGGGCCAGAAACGCCACCTGCTTGCCGCCCACCACGGCCACAAAGGCGGCCCGCAGTGCGACTTCGGTTTTGCCAAAGCCCACGTCGCCGCACACCAGGCGGTCCATGGGGCGGGGCGAAATCATGTCCTGGATGACGGCGTGGATGGCGGCCTTCTGGTCGGCGGTTTCTTCAAAGCCGAAGTCGGTGGCAAAGGTTTCGTAGTCGCTGGGCGAGTACCGGAAAGGGTGGCCCACGCGGGCGGCGCGGCGGGCGTAGATGTTCAGCAGCTCGGCGGCGGCATCGCGCACCTGTTCGGCGGCTTTGCGCTTGGCCTTTTCCCACTGGCCGGAGCCCAGGCGGTGCAGCGGGGCTTCGTCGGCGCTCACGCCGGTGTAGCGGCTGATCAGCTGCAACTGGCTCACGGGCACGTACAGCGTGGCGTTGTCGGCGTACTCCAGGTGCAAAAACTCCAGCGGCGCGGGCGTGCCATCGGCATTTTTGTCGCCCATGTCCATGTGGATCAGGCCCCGGTAGCGACCGATGCCGTGCGCACTGTGGACCACGGGGTCGCCCACGTTCAGCTCGCTCAGGTCTTTGATGAGGGCTTCCACATCGCTGACCTGCTCCTGCTTTTTGCGGCGGCGGGTGGTGGGTGCGGTGGCAAACAGCTCGGTTTCGGTGACGAAGTCGATGGCTTCTTCCACCCAGGCAAAGCCCTGGGTGAGCGACGAGGTGGCGATGCCGATGGGCTCGTCGCTGGCCATGAACTCGGCCAGGTTGTCGAAGGCGGGCGGTTGCAGGCCGCTGGCACGCAGAAAATCCAGCAGGCTTTCGCGCCGACCATCGCTTTCGGCCAGCACCAGGGTTCTGGTTTGGGTGCTTTTCTGGCTGCTGGCGCTGGTTTGTGTGGCGTGGGCCGCTCCTGATGAAATAGCGTTTCTGCCCAGGCCGGTGTGGGCCTTGAGGCGGGCCAGCGGGTCTTCGCTGCCGCGCACCACGGTCAGTTCGGGCAGGGCCTGCACCCAGGCGCTGTCGGCCACATCGTCCACGCCGGGGCGCAGGGCCAGTTGGGCATGGGGTTTGGCGGCCCCGTAAAAGGCTTCGGCATCCAGAAACAGCGCATCGGGCGGCAGCACGGGGTGCTCGGGGTCGCCCTGAATCAGGCGGTAGCGGTCGCGGGTGTCCTGCCAGAAGCGCTGAAAGGCGGGCTCCAGGTCGCCGTGCAGCACCACGGTGGCATCGGGGCCGAGGTAGTCGAACAGCGTGGCCGTGTCGTCAAAAAACAGCGGCAGGTAGTACTCGATGCCCGCCGTGGCCACACCGTTGCCCATGTCTTTGTAAATGCGGCTTTTGGTGGGGTCGCCTTCCAGCAGCTCGCGCCAGCGGCTGCGGAAGCGGGCGCGGGCGGCTTCGTCCATCGGGAATTCGCGCCCAGGCAGCAGCCGCACTTCGGGCACGGGGTAGAGGCTGCGCTGGCTGTCGGGGTCGAAGGTGCGGATGCTGTCGATCTCGTCGTCAAACAGATCCACCCGGTAGGGCACGGGGCTGCCCATGGGAAACAGGTCGATCAGCCCGCCGCGCACCGCGTATTCGCCGGGGCTGACCACCTGGGTGACGTGCTGGTAGCCCGCCAGCGTGAGCTGGGCCTTCAGCCGGGTTTCGTCCAGTTGCTGGCCGGTTTTGAAGGCAAAGGTGTAGCCCGCCAGAAACGCGGGCGGGGCCAGCCGGTACAGCGCGGTGGTGGCGGGCACGATGACCACATCGGCCCCTTCCTCGCGGCTGCCGCCGTGGCCCCGGTTGTGGATGCGCCACAGCGTGGCCAGGCGCTCCGAAATCAGATCCTGGTGCGGAGAAAACGCATCGTAGGGCAGGGTTTCCCAGTCGGGAAACAGCACGCAGCGCAGCTTGGGGGCAAAAAACGGCAGCTCGGCCAGCAGGCGCTGGGCATCGGTGGCATCGGCGGTGATGATGGCCGTGGCCTTGCCCGCAGTCTTTTCTCGCAGGGCCAGCTGGGCCAGCAGCAGGGCATCGGCAGCGCCCACGGGGCGGGGCATGGCAAAGCGCTTGCCGGGGGTGAGTTTGGGGAGTTGCATGGGGGCGGAGTGGAGGCCGTTGGCAGGCAGTGCAGCCGGAGACTGCGCAAACCCGGAGAGGCCGGAATTTTATGGCCCGGCTGTGATGTCCGTCAGGGCTTCAGCGATCCGCGTACCCAATAATCAGGGCATTCCATTGATGAGATGTGTGCTGACATGACTTCCCCTTTTTCTGCCTCCGGCCACCCGAGCCGCCCATTTGGGGCTTCGTCTTCCATGCCACAAGGTGGTTCGCCCGCGCACTTGCCTTTGCAGCGCATCTGGGCCGTGGTGCCTTGCGGTGGCAGCGGCTCGCGGGCCGGGGGCGATGTGCCCAAGCAGTACCGCATGCTGGCGGGTTTGCCGGTTCTGGCGCACACACTGGTGGCGTTGGCCCAGGTGCCCAACATCGCCGGTGTGGTGCTGGCCATTGCGGAGCAGGATGCCTGGTTCGATGTCGTCCGGCCCGGCCCGCAGGAGGGTGGTTTTGCCACCTTGCCCCCGGTGGCCGAGCGCAACGCGGCCCTGGCCGCCGCTGGAAAGGTTGGGGTGGCCGCTTCCTGGCTGCATGTGCGCCGCTGTGCGGGCGACAGCCGGGCACAGACGGTGCTCAACGGCTTGCGCGTCTGGGTGCGTGAGCTGCAAGCCCAGCCCGGAGACTGGGTGCTGGTTCACGATGCCGCCCGCTGCCTGGTGACCCCGGCCAACATCACCGCCCTGATTCAGGCTTGCAGGCTCGATCCTGTGGGTGGGCTGCTGGGCATTCCGCTGCCCGACACACTCAAGCAGGCTTCGCACGGTCGTGTGGCGGGCACCATGACCCGCGATGACAAATGGCTGGCCCAGACACCGCAGATGTTTCGCATCGGCGACCTGCTGGAGGCCCTGGAGAGCGCCGCCCGCAAAGGCTTTGAGAGCATCACCGATGAATCCAGCGCGATGGAGCTGCACGGCTACAGCCCCCGGCTGGTGATGGGCAGCCCCGAAAACATCAAGCTGACCTACCCGCCCGATTTCGCCCTGGCCGAGGCCATCCTGAAAGAGCGGGCAGCGCTGGGAACCTGAAGCCCATGCCATCTTTTTGCTGCTTTTTTGATATTCCATGTTGCCCGCTGAACAGCCCATGACTTCATCTGCCGACTCCACACTGCCTTTCCCGTCTTCCAGCCCGCCCGGTGCTGTTGCTCCAGCCGCCGCGCCCCTGGCCCTGTCTCAGTTGGGCGGGCTGCTGGGTGGCTTGCGGGTGGGTGAGGGTTGGGATTGCCACGCCCTGGTGCCGGGCCGCGCCCTGGTGCTGGGCGGATTGACGGTGCCGCACAGCCACGGTCTGCTGGGCCACTCCGATGCCGATGTGCTGCTGCACGCCATCACCGATGCGCTGCTGGGCGCGGCGGCCCTGGGCGACATCGGTCGCCACTTTCCCGATACCGATGCCCGCTTCAAAGGGGCCGACTCCGCCGTGCTGCTGGCCGAAACCCTGCGCCGCGTGCGGGCGGCGGGCTTTGAGGTGCTCAACATCGACAGCACCATCGTGGCCCAGGCCCCCAAGCTGGCGGCCCACATTCCCGGCATGGTGCAAAGCATTGCCCGCACCTGTGGCCTGCGCCCTGATCAGGTCAACGTCAAGGCGAAAACCGCCGAGCGCCTGGGGCCGGTGGGCCAGGGCCTGAGCATGGAGGCGCGTGCGGTGGCGCTGTTGCTGCGGGTGGGCTGAAAATTTCCCGCAGCCTGAACGGCTGGTATCCCGTTAACAAAAAGGCAGCAGGCAATCTTCAGCCACCCAGTGCGGACGGTCTGTTTGCCTGTTGCTTTTCTGCTTTGAGCTGAATGCGAACGTGCAGCCCGCTGTATGCCGCATGCGCTGGGGCCGTCACGGTCTGTTGGCCTGTTTTGCCGCTGCCCAGCGTGAGCTGGCCACCCATGCGCTCCAGCATTTTTTTCACCACGGCCAGGCCCAAGCCCGCGCCGCTGGCTTGGCTGCGGGCCAGGTTGCCCCTGAAAAACGGCTGCGTCATGCGGGCCAGGGTGGCGGCATCCACACCCAGGCCCCGGTCGCTCACGTCGATGCAGACCCATTCGCCTTGCAGGCTGGCTGTCACCAGCACTTCGGTCTGGCCCGGTGGCAGGGTGTGTGCCGGGTCGGCGGCCACCGTCTGGGTTTGGCCGTAGCGGCGGGCGTTTTCCAGCAGGTTGTTGATGACGCGCTGCAAATCAACCGGGTCGGCCCAGGCCATCAGGCCGGGGGGCAGGCGGGTGTGTACTTCCAGGCAGGGGCTGGCCTGGTCGCGCTGGCTGTGGATGGCACCCTGTACGCAGTCGGCCACATCCACCACTTGCAGCGGTGTGGCGCTGGGGCGGGCGTATTCCAGAAATTTGTCGATGATGCTGTTGACCTGGGCCATGTCGGCCACCATGTCGTCGCGGGCCTGGGGGTCGGGCACGCTCATTTCGGTCTCCAGCCGCAGCCGGGCCAGGGGGGTGCGCAGGTCGTGCGAGATGCCGGCCAGCATCAGCTGGCGGTCGGTTTCCATGCGGGCGAGCTGGCGCGTCATGCGGTTGAAGCCCTGGTTGACAGCTCGGATTTCGGGGGTGGAGGCGTTTTCGTCCAGCGGAATGGCGGCCCACTCGCCCGAGCGCACCTGGGCCGTGGCCCGCGACAGGGCTTGCAGCGGCTGGTTGATCAGCCGTGCCAGCACCGCCGCGCCGGTGAGCGACAGCAGCCCGGCTATCACCAGCCAGATCAGCCAGGTGCGGCCCTGGATGCTGGCCACGCGGTGCGGGTCGAGCAGCAGCCAGTAGCTGTCTGGCCCCATGCTGAAGGCCACCCACAGTCCGCTGAAGCCGTTGACCTCCCGCGCCACGATGGTGTTGGGCCCCAGCTTGGCCATCAGCTCTTCGGCCACCCGGCGGCTGAAGGGGTCGGTGCCGTAGCCGCCGTAGCTGTCTTGCGGTTCGCGGGGCGCAATGCGCAGGCGTTCTTCGTCGGCCAGTGTTTTGATGAGCGACACGCGGGCAATCGCATCGGCATGCTGCAAGGCGGCGCGGGTGAGGTTGACCAGCGAGGCCACCTGGCGGGCGCTTTGCAGGGCCTGGGGCTCAAATTCGAGCGAACGGAAAGTTTGCACCCAGGCCAGGATGCAGCCTGTCAGCAGCAGCACCAGGTACAGAAAAGTGCGCCAGAACAGGTTGATGCGGTGCGGCCAGCGCCGCAGCCAGACGCTGACCAGGGTGAAGGGTTTCAAGCCCGCTCTTCCGGCACGAACACATAGCCCGATCCCCACACCGTTTGAATGTGGTGGGGGTTGGCGGGGTCGGTTTCAATCAGTTTGCGCAAGCGGCTGACTTGCACATCCAGGCTGCGGTCGTAGGCTTCCAGCTCGCGCCCCCTGGCGAGTTGGGCCAGCCGCTCGCGCGACAGGGTGATGCGCGGATGACGCACCAGGGCCTTGAGCATGGCAAATTCACCCGTGGTCAGCGTGATGTCCACGCCGGCTTTGCGCAGGGTGCGCTGGCCCAGATCCAGCTCAAACTGGCCAAAGCGCACCACGGTGTCTTCGGCTGCTGGCCCGCCGGGTGCTTCGCTGGCGGGTCTGCGCCGCAGCACGGCGTGGATGCGGGCCAGCAGCTCGCGGGGGTTGAAGGGTTTGGTCAGGTAGTCGTCGGCTCCCAGTTCCAGGCCGATGATGCGGTCCATCTCGTCGCCCTTGGCTGTGAGCATGATGACGGGGGTGCGGTCACCGGCGGCCCGCAGGCGGCGGCACACGCTCAGGCCGTCTTCGCCGGGCATCATGAGGTCGAGCACGATCAGGTCAACCCCTTCGCGCTGCATCACTTTGTCCATGGCGGCTCCGCCTTCGGCCACGATGGCCACAAAGCCTTCTTGGGTCAGGTAGCGGCGCAGCAGGTCGCGGATGCGTTCGTCATCGTCCACCACCAGAATTTTGTCGGGGCGGCTGGCGGCTGGGTGTGGGTGGGTGGGCATGGTGGGCTGGTGCCTGTGGTTGCGTTCGGGTATCGGGCGGTATTTTGGCGCTATCTGCGCCGCCAGGTGCGTAGCGGGCATGCGGTCAGGCCAACAGGCGGGGTGTCTGAAACATGCGCTTACAACTGCGCCTGTGGGCGTGGCCTGCATCCGTGTCGGCAAGGGGTGTGGCTCTGGCACAGTGCCTGATCTTCGTTAAACCTTTACCTTGCAGGACGATCATGCATTTCAAGTCCCGTTGCGTCAATAAAACAATAGCTGCTTGTGCAATGGTAGCTTGCGCAAGCTGTGTTTTTTATTCAAATTCAACTCTTGCGCAGTCTGCTGAACCCGCTTCACCTGGCGCACCGGCCCATGCCAGGGCAGGCTGGACGGATCCGGGCAACCGGGTCAGCCTGTCGGCATCGGCTTCGGTCGAAGTCAGGCAAGACTGGATGAGCCTGAATCTGTCCACCACACGCGATGGCTCCGATGCCGCATCCGTGCAGGCGCAGCTGCGCAATGCCCTGGATGCCGCACTGGCCGTGGCCAAGCCACAGGCTGAGAAAGACCGCATGGAGTTGCGCACGGGCAGCTTCAACCTGTCACCCCGCTACGGGCGCGATGGCAGGATCAATGGCTGGCAGGGCAGCGTGGAGCTGACTCTGGAGGGGCGCGACTTCGAGCGCATCACCGCCACGGCTGGCAAGGTCAACAGCCTGACGCTCAATGGCATCCACTTTGGCCTCAGCCCGAAAGCGCGCACGGCGCTGGAGTCGGACTTGCAGGCGCAGGCCATTGAGCGTTTCAAAACCAAGGCCAAAGAAATCGCCGCTGCATTCGGCATGGGTGGCTATCAGATCATGCAGGTGGATGTGGGTGCGGTGGACGGCGGCGCTGAAGCGGGCCACCGCCCCATGCTGATGATGGCTGCGCGGTCGGGCATGGCGGATGCAGCCCCACCTGTGCCCGCCGAGCCGGGGAGAACCACGGTGCAGTTGTCCGTGAGCGGTTCCATCCGGCTGAAATAGCCCAGACCACCGGGCTGGTGTGCCGGGCGGTTTGGGGCTGTGCTGTCTTACTGGGCTGTCCAGCCACCGTCCATCTGCCAGGCCACGCCGCGCACGTTGTTGGCGGCGGCAGAGCAGAAGAACACGGCCAGCTCGCCCAGTTCTTCGGGGGTGGTGAATTGCAGCGAGGGTTCTTTTTCGGCCAGCAGCACGCGTTTGGCTTCTTCGTTGGAGATGCCCAGTGCTTCGGCTTTGGCATCCACCTGTTTTTGCACCAGCGGGGTCAGCACCCAGCCGGGGCAGATGGCGTTGCAGGTCACGCCGGTGGTGGCGTTTTCCAGGGCGGTGACTTTGGTCAGGCCCACAATGCCGTGCTTGGCGGCCACGTAGGCTGATTTTTGTGCCGATGCCACCAGGCCGTGAACGGAGGCCACGTTGATGATGCGGCCCCAGCCCGCAGTCTGCATGGCGGGCAGGGCCAGACGGGTGGTGTGGAATGCGCTGGTCAGGTTGATGGCGATGATGGCATCCCAGCGTTCAGCCGGAAACTGCTCGATGGGGGCCACGTACTGGATACCGGCGTTGTTCACCAGGATGTCCACTCGGCCAAACTGCTCGGCAGCGGCGGCCATCATGGCTTCGATGTCGGCAGGCTTGCTCATGTCGGCACCGTGGTAACCCACCTGTACGCCCAGTGCGGCCACTTCGGCCTTGGCACCTTCCACGTCACCGAAGCCGTTGAGCATGATGTTGGCACCCTGGCTGGCCAGTGCCTTGGCAATGCCCAGGCCGATGCCGCTGGTGGAGCCCGTTACGAGGGCGGTTTTGTTTTTCAGCATGTGGTTCTCCGATTGATTTACGATTTACCCATTCCGGGGGGTGACGGTCTTGCAAGCAAGCTCTGCGCCCGCAGATTATCCCGGAGCCGTCGGGGCCCATCGGCCTGCGGCTGTACCAGTCTCATCACGTTACCGGGTTCTTTTCTTCATGCCTTCACAGCCCCAGCTTTGCTTCATCGATTGCCCGGTTCCTCCACTGGCGGCTGCGGCCTCCAACCCAGTCGCCGGTGCGGGCGAGCCTGGCACACAGGCGGTGCGCCGCATGGCTTACTGGGATTGGCCTGCCAGCGATCAGGGGCAGCCTGGGCATGTGGTGGTGTGCGTACACGGACTGAGCCGCCAGGGCCGGGACTTTGATGTGCTGGCCCGTGCCTTGCAACCGCATGTGCGGGTGGTGTGCCCCGATGTGGCAGGCCGTGGCCGGAGTGACTGGCTGGCCGACCCGATGGCCTACCAGATACCCACCTACGTGGCCGACATGGTGGCTTTGCTCGCCCATTTGCGCGCACAGGGAGCCCAGACCATCGATTGGGTGGGCACCAGCATGGGGGGGCTCATCGGCATGGCCCTGGCTGCCCATTCCGCTTTGGGCATTCGCAAGCTTGTTCTCAACGATGTGGGGCCGGTCATTGAGGCGGCGGCCCTGTTGCGCATTGGCACCTACCTGGGCAAAGGGCCGGATTTCGGCAGCCTGCAAGAAGGGGCTGATTACCTGTGGAGCATTTTGTCTGCGTTTGGCCCGCACACGCCACAGGAGTGGTTGGCCTTGTCGGAACCCCTGTTCAGGCAAGTGGATGGGCGCTGGCATTTGCATTACGACCCGGCCATTGCCGTGCCGTTCAGGGCGTTCACCGATGAATCTGCCCACGAGGCGGCCACCCAGGGCGAGGCCCTGATGTGGCAGATTTATGACCACATCACCGCCCCCACATTGCTGCTGCGGGGTGCCCAATCCGATTTGCTCACGGCGGCCACAGCCGAGGCCATGACCCAGCGCGGGCCGCGTACACGCCTAGTTACGGTCGAGGGCGTGGGCCATGCCCCCACTCTGGTGCATGCTGAGCAGGTGGATGTGGTCACTTCTTTTTTGCTGGATGGCGCATGAGTACACCCGAAACATCTCCATCGCTGATCGTGGCCGCCACGGCGCACAGTTTGCCTGTGGCTGTCCAGGCTCCGGCCAGGGCCAGGGCGTTTGCCGAACCGCTGCTGTCATCGGCCAGTCTGGATACGGGCGAAAACATGCTGGCCCATGCCGATGCCGTGGCCAGCATTCTGAACATGATCGGTGGTTCTGAAGCCATGCAGGCTGCCAGCTACCTGGTCTATGCCTGGGAGCATCTGAACAAGCCCCAGGAGGTCATTGCCAAAGCCTTTGGTGACCATTTCGCCGATCTGGCCAGGGAAACTTCCAAGCTCATCCAGCTTCAGCGGCAGGCGCGGGTCAGGGCGCTGGAAATGCGGCTGGAGCGGGAGCTGGCTGAATCGCTGCCGGGCGCGGTGTCGGCCAACAAAGCCCCTTTGTCGGAGCTGGAAGCCAACCAGACCGAAAACGTGCGCAAGATGCTGCTGGCGTTTTCGCGCGATTTGCGGGTGGTCATGCTGCGGCTGGCCTCGCGTCTGCAAACATTGCGTTACTTTGCGGCATCCAAGAAGATCCCTTCGCATGAGCTGGCCTGGGAGGCCCTGCACATTTTTGCCCCGCTGGCCAACAGGCTGGGTATCTGGCAGATCAAGTGGGAGATGGAGGACTTGGCCTTCCGCTTCCTGGAGCCGGATACTTACAAGCAGATCGCCCGTTTTCTCGATGAAAAAAGGGTGGGGCGCGAAGCCTACATGGCCGATTTGCGTGCCGAGCTGGAGACGACCATCCGCTC
Source organism: uncultured Comamonadaceae bacterium (assembly GCA_937868695.1). GTDB lineage: Bacteria > Pseudomonadota > Gammaproteobacteria > Burkholderiales > Burkholderiaceae_C > UBA2334. The sequence continues at coordinate 27,890 of CALMMY010000050.1, read as the reverse complement.
TCTGGGTTTTGATGCCAAAGTGCAGGGTCGCCCCAAACACATCTACAGCATTGCCAAAAAAATGCGGGGCAAAGCGCTCAATTTTGAGCGTGTGTTTGATATCCGCGCCTTGCGTGTCATCGTGAACGATGTGCATGCCTGCTACAGCGTGCTGGCCTGGGTGAATGACCGCTTTCAACCCGTGGCCGAAGAGTTTGATGACTACATTGCCAACCCGAAGGCCAACGGTTACCAGTCGTTGCACACGGTTGTGCGGGATGAACAGGGCAGGGCCATCGAAATCCAGATCCGGACGGAGGCCATGCACGAGCATGCCGAGCACGGCGTGGCTGCACATTGGGCCTACAAGGAGGCAGGGGCCAAGGGTTACGCCGGCGTGTCCGCCTCGTCTGAATACGATGCCAAGATTGCTGTGCTGCGCCAGTTGCTGGCCTGGGAGCGCGATCTGAGCGGTGAAACCCAGGCGCTTTTCGATGACCGTATTTACGTGCTCACGCCCGATGCGGCCATCGTCGAGCTGCCCAAAGGTGCCACGCCAGTGGACTTTGCCTACACCGTTCACACCAATCTGGGTCACCGTTGCCGGGGTGCCAAGGTGGATGGTGCAATGGTGACGCTGAGTACGCCACTGCAAAACGGCCAGACCGTTGAAATTGTGGCTGCCAAAGAGGGCGGGCCATCACGCGACTGGCTCAACCCGGAGCTGGGTTATCTGGTCGGCTCCAGGGCCAGGGCCAAGGTTCGGGCCTGGTTCAATGGTTTGGCCATTGAGGCCACCATTGCCAGAGGGCGCGAGGCCATTGAAAAATTGCTGCAACGGGAGGGTAAAACATCCCTCAGCCTGGAAGAGCTTGCCTTGCAGATGGGATTCACTTCCAGCAACCAGTTGTTTGAGGTGGTGGGCAAGGATGAGCTGTCATTGCGTGCCATCGAGAGCCAGCTTTCGCCGCCTGAACCAGTGGCGGTGGAGGACGAACTGCCGTTTGTGCGCAAAACCCGTCAAAGCGACAATTTCAAAGGCAGCCATGTGTTGGTGGTGGGTGTGGACTCCATGCTGACCCAGCTGGCCAAATGCTGCAAACCCGCACCACCCGATGGCATTGGGGGATTCGTGACCAAGGGCAAGGGGGTGAGCATTCACCGCTGCGATTGCCCTGACTTTCGCCACATCAGCCGCACGCACCCAGACAGGGTGATTGCGGTGCAGTGGCGCGGGATGAAAAATGCCGATGCGGCTTTTTATCCGGTGGATGTGACGGTGGAGGCGCGCGACCGTCAGGGGCTGCTGCGTGATATTTCAGAGGTGTTTGCCCGTGAAAAAATCAATGTGATTGGCGTGCAAACCCAATCCATCAAAGGCACAGCCTGGATGACGTTTACCGTGGAAGTGTCGGATGCCTCGCGTCTCAACCGCGTGCTGTCTGGCATGACAGAGGTCGAAGGAGTGATGCGAGCCCGCAGGCGGTAATTGAAATAAAACGCATGAAAAGTCAGCTTGTTTCAAACTCACAGGAAATGAGCACCGTTTGTGCGCTACAATAGCGGAATCGAATTGATGTAGGCGCGTAGCTCAGCTGGTTAGAGCACCACCTTGACATGGTGGGGGTCGTTGGTTCGAGTCCAATCGCGCCTACCACATCATTAGCATGGCACCAACCAACCATGCATTTCAGTTGCTTTACTTGTGTGCATAAGTTCAAAGCTGAAAAAATTCAGACTGGTTGGAGAATAGACTGAACTTCAGTCTGTTGATCAAGGTAAATCAGTGCAAACACACAATCCCGAAGGTAAATCCGTGCCCGCTGCCATGCCAACTTCACGGATTATCAAAAAATATCCCAATCGCAGGCTTTACGACACCGATACCTCGACCTACATCACATTGGCAGAGGTCAAAAATTTGGTGATGGATTCGCAGCCCTTTGTGGTGCTGGATGCCAAATCGGGTGATGATTTGACCCGCAGTATTCTGTTGCAAATTATCCTGGAAGAGGAAACTGCTGGTATCCCTTTGTTTACAGAGCAGATTCTGGCCAACATCATCCGCTTCTACGGCCATGCCATGCAGGGTTTTGTGGGTGCTTACCTCGAAAAGAACATGCAGGTGTTCATGGAGATGCAGCAAAAAGTCGGGGCGCAGCCAAAGGGCATGACCCCCGAGGCCTGGAGCCAGTTTTTGAGCATCCAGGGCCCGGTGATGCAAAACATGATGGGCTCCTACATGGAGCAGTCCAAAACTGCATTTGCACAAGTGCAGGAGCAGATGCAGCGCAGCAGTGAGCAAATGCTGGCGGCAATGGGTTTCAAGCGTCCGGGCTGATGCCTGGGGCCAATTTATCAAAGCACTGTGAATCAAGTTGTTGATGTGAAGGGGGGCCAGGCTCCCAAAGTGGGTTTTGTCAGTTTGGGTTGCCCCAAGGCCTTGACCGACTCGGAGCTGATTCTCACCCAGCTGAGTGCAGAGGGTTATCAGACATCCAAAACATTTGAGGGTGCCGACCTCGTCATCGTCAACACCTGTGGTTTCATCGACGATGCCGTCAGGGAAAGCCTGGATACCATTGGGGAGGCTCTCGCTGCCAACGGCAAGGTGATCGTGACCGGCTGTCTTGGTGCGCGTCAGGCCGACGGTGGTGGTAATTTGGTTGCCAATGTCCATCCTTCTGTGTTGGCTGTCACGGGGCCGCACGCCACGCAGGAGGTGATGGATGCGGTACACCGGCACCTGCCCAAACTGCATGATCCGTTTCTGGATCTGGTGCCACCCCAGGGCATCAAGCTCACGCCCAAGCACTATGCCTACCTGAAGATCAGCGAAGGCTGCAACCACCGTTGCACGTTTTGCATCATCCCGTCGATGCGTGGTGATTTGGTCAGCCGGCCTGTTGGCGATGTGCTGTCTGAGGCGGCTAGGTTGTTTGAGAGCGGTGTCAAAGAGTTGCTGGTGGTCAGCCAGGATACATCGGCTTACGGGGTGGATGTGCAATATCGCACAGGCTTCTGGAATGGCAAGCCGGTCAAGACCCGCATGTTTGATCTGGTGCGCGAGTTGGGGCAGTTGGCCAAACCGCATGGTGCGTGGGTCAGGTTGCACTATGTCTATCCTTATCCGCATGTGGATGACATCATTCCGTTGATGGCCGATGGGCTGTGTCTGCCCTATCTGGATGTGCCTTTGCAACACAGCCATCCTGATGTGCTCAAGCGCATGAAACGTCCGGCCAGTGGTGAAAAAAATCTGGAGCGCATTCAGCGTTGGCGCGAAATGTGCCCCGATCTGGTGATCCGCAGTACGTTCATTGCGGGCTTTCCGGGTGAAACCGAGGCTGAATTCGAGCACTTGTTGGATTTTGTCAAGCAAGCAGGCATTGATCGTGCTGGTTGTTTTGCATACTCCGATGTGCAAGGTGCTGCGGCCAACCAGTTGCCGGGCATGCTGCCTGTGGCCGTGCGCGAAGAACGCCGCGCCCGTTTCATGCAAGTGGCGGAGGCTGTTTCCACGGCCAAGCTGCGCAGCCGGGTGGGGGCTACCATGCAGGTGCTGGTGGATTCCGCGCCTGCAATGGGTCGCAAGGGCGGTGTGGGACGCAGCTTTGCGGATGCGCCTGAAATCGATGGGTTGGTTAAATTGCTGCCGCCGCAAAAAATCAGCAAGACCCTGAAAGTGGGTGAATTTACCCGTGCGAAGATTGTTGGCACGGAGGGCCATGATCTGGTTGCGCAGCCGGTTTGATCCGGAAAGGCGCGTGCAGAGTCAGCCCGTTGGGGCTGATTTTTCTGTGCAACTGAATTCAATACAGTTGATGCAAATAGAAAAGGCCAGCAATCAGTTTGATTGCTGGCCTTTAAACTTGGTGCCCAAGAGAGGACTCGAACCTCCACGCCTCGCAGCGCTAGTACCTGAAACTAGTGCGTCTACCAATTCCGCCACCTGGGCTATTCAGGAAAGCCAAAATTATATCATTGAGTATGCAAGAATCAAAAAAATTGTTTGAAGAGATTGAAGGGACGGTGATGGGTCACCGTGATGGGCACGGTTTTGTGTCGCGAGACGGCCAAAGTGGCGACATTTACCTGGCCCCCAACGAGATGCGGGCCGTGCTGCACAAAGACCGGGTGAAGGTGCAAATCATCCGTACCGACCGCAGGGGTCGCCCGGAAGGGCGTGTGACTGAAATCCTTGCCCGCTCACCCACGCCCATCATTGGCCGTTTGCTTCAAGAGGGGGGAGCCTGGCTGGTGGCCCCGGAAGACAAGCGTTATGGACAGGATGTGCTCATCCCCAAAGGCGCATTGGCCACTGCCAAGCCTGGACAGGTTGTGGTGGTTGAATTGACCGAGATGCCTGCCCTTTATGGTCAGCCAGTGGGGCGGATCTGCGAGGTGTTGGGTGAGGTGGATGATCCCGGCATGGAAATTGAAATTGCGGTGCGCAAGTACGGTGTGCCGCATGTTTTTTCAGATGCCACACTGGCACAGGCGAGGAGTTTGCCGGACAGGGTGATGCCCAAAGATCGTCTCAATCGGGTGGATCTGACCGATGTGCCCCTGGTGACGATTGATGGCGAAGATGCCCGTGACTTTGACGATGCCGTGTTTGCCGAGCCCAGCCGGGTTGGGCGGGGCAAGGGCTGGCGCTTGCTGGTGGCCATTGCCGATGTCAGCCACTACGTGGACAACGGGTCTGCTATTGATGTGGATGCCTATGACCGGGCCACCAGCGTGTATTTTCCGCGCCGCGTGATTCCCATGCTGCCCGAAAAGCTGTCTAACGGCTTGTGCTCGCTCAACCCCGAGGTGGAGCGGCTGTGCATGGTGTGCGACATGCTGATCAACGCGAAAGGCGACATTCACGCCTACCAGTTCTATCCGGCAGTGATGTTCAGCCACGCCCGGCTGACTTACACCGAAGTGGCTGCCATTTTGTCCAACACACGGGGGCCAGAGGCCGCTCAACGCAAGGCCATCGTGCCGCAGTTGCTGAACCTGCATGATGTTTACCGTGCGTTGTTGCAAGCCCGTCAGGCGCGGGGCGCGGTGGATTTTGAAACCACTGAAACCCAAATTGTGTGTGATGACTTGGGTCGCATTGAAAAAATTGTGGCCCGTACCCGCAACGAAGCACACCGGCTGATTGAGGAGGCCATGTTGGCTGCCAATGTCTGTTCGGCAGAGTTCATTGCGCAGGGTAAGCAGCCTGGTTTGTTCCGTGTACACGAAGGCCCCACTCTGGAGAAGCAGGAAATCTTGCGCTCTTACCTGAAAGTGATGGGGGTGAGCAAAACCATCAGTGAGAATCCCACTCCCGGTGAATTCCAGCAAATAGCTTTGGCCACCAAAGACCGGCCCGATGCCCAGCAGATTCACACCATGCTGCTGCGCTCCATGCAGCAGGCCATTTATACCCCCGTCAACGGTGGGCATTTTGGCTTGGCGTTTGATGCCTACACCCATTTCACCAGTCCCATTCGGCGATACCCGGATTTGCTGGTTCACAGGGTGATCAAGGCAATACTGCATAACGGCAAATACCAGTTGCCCAAACTGCCATTGCCCGGCGAGGCGCATGCCAAGCTGACCAAGCGCCTGGCCGACAGAAAGCCAACCGGAACCGAGGTCACAGAGCGGCCAAAACCCACGGCGGCCATCGCTGCATGGCAGGCTGCGGGTCTGCATTGCAGTGCCAATGAGCGTCGGGCTGACGAAGCCAGCCGCGATGTGGAAGCCTGGCTCAAGTGCAAATACATGCGCGAGCATTTGGGTGAGGAGTTTGCGGGTCTGGTGTCATCTGTGACCAGCTTCGGTTTGTTTGTCACCCTGGAGTCCATGTACGTGGAGGGGTTGGTTCACATCACCGAATTGGGTGGGGAATATTTCCGCTATGACGAAGCCCGCCAAGAACTGCGCGGAGAGCGCACAGGCATCCGCTATGCACTCGGAACCCGCGTGCAAGTGCAGGTGAGCCGGGTTGATCTGGATGGTCGGCGCATTGATTTCCGGTTGGTGCGTCCGGGGGAAGAGGGCGGTTCACCCAATACACGGGACAAATCGGTGGGGTCGGATGACACTCCAGTCAAAAAATCGCGCCGCAATCAATCTGGCGCAGCGATTCGCGCATCTGCCCAAGGTGCGGAGGAGCGTCCAAGCCGTGCGAAGTCTGAAAAATCACCCGCCGACAAGGCAGGCAAGCCGGGTGGAAGAGCCAGTGCGCGCAGCAAAGTCAAAAAGAGCCGCCGTTGAGCGCAGGGAGTATTTGGAATGAGCGTGCTGGTTTTTTTGATTGACACCGCTTTCTTTGTTCTGGTGTTTGCAGCCCTGCTCAGGGTTTGGCTGAATGGTGCGCGCATCAGCATGGTGCAGCAGCCTGGGCCATTCATTCTGGCTCTGACCAATTGGCTTGTCATGCCGATGCGGCGCAGCATGCCGGCGGTTTGGCAGCGTGCGCGTTGGGATGTGGCCAGCTTGCTTGCCGCCACATTGCTGGCGCTGACGCAGGCTGGATTGCTGGCGTTGCTGAGTGGCTGGATGCACGGGGGTGTTGGCCTGGGTGGCATGACGCAACCCGCTTGGTTGATGGTGGCCTGGCCACTGCTGGCGATCAAGATATTGCTCAGAGTGGCTTTACAAGGGGTGCTGTTGCTGGTTTTGATGCATGCCTTGTTGTCCTGGGTGCAACCTTATTCACCTGCAATGGGCTGGTTGGGGCGCTTGCTGACCCCATTGCTCAACCCGGTACGCAAGCTGGTGCCCCTGGTTGGTGGCGTCGATTTGTCCGGACTGGTGCTGATTATCTTGCTGCAAGTTGGCTTGATGTTGGTGGGGTGAAGGGTGTGAAGGCTTCGGCCAGTTGACTCGCAGTGAGCGCGTGCGTGCTGGGCCATGTATCGGCTACCCGGCCGTGTGCCCATACAGCGGCGGCCACAGCAGGCAGCACATGTTGATCAAGCCAGGTGGCATGCTGTTCCAAGGCGGTTGGCCTGGTTGCATTGGGCCAGTGTGACAGTGCGCGAGACAGACTGGCCCCCAGCATTCCAGCCAGTACATCGCCCGTGCCTGCGGTGGACAGGCGGCTGTTGCCGCTTGGGTTGATGCTGACCAAGCCCGAGGGGGTTGCCAATATGGTTCCACTGCCTTTGAGGACACAAATGCATTGGTTTTGTGTGGCGATGACGCGGGCCGCCTCCAACCTGTTGCTCTGCACCTGTGCGGTGCTCCAGTTCAGCAGGCGTGCGGCCTCCAGCGGGTGGGGAGTCAGCACGGTGATCTGACCTCGATTCGGCCGCTCTCTCAGCACGGACATGAGTGTGGCGGATGCCGACAAGGCATTGAGCGCATCGGCATCGAGTACCAGTTGTGAGGCTTCCGCCAGTACCTTGGGCAAGTGTGCCTGGATGGCTTCACCGCCACCGCAGCCGCACACCCAGGTGCCTGCGGGCAATGGGGTGCTGGTTTGGAGCGTGCGCGCACTGCGTAACATCAGCTCTGGTTGGGTGGCATCCCAGCTCGGAGACTGCGCATCCAGCATGACGACCAGCACGCGACCCGCCTGGCCATGCAATGCGGCTTTGGCTGCCAGCATGGCGGCACCCGTCATGCCCACGCCTGATGGTTGAAGTCCTTGGCCACCCAGCACCCACACATCGCCAAACAGGCCTTTGTGGGTGTTGTGGCGAAGCGGGCTGCCGTGATGTTGGGATGCTGTTGCGCTGACATGCAGGCCCAGCCAAGCGGCGGGCGAGGGTTGTGCGTTGGTGGCTGCATCCAATGCGGATGCCCCCAGATCATCGAACCATATCTCACCCGCAAAGTCGCGGCCTTGGGCGGTGAAAAGCCCAGGTTTGAGAGTGAGGAATGTGAGGCAAAAGAGCTTTTTGAATGAAGAAGGTTCTTTGCAAGGTGCGATTGAATATGTGCCGGTGTCGGCATCCAGGCCGCTTGGAAGATCCACGCACAGCAATGTTTCACACCGGGTATGCAGGCAATGCACCCACTTGTCTATGGTGGATGGCGGTGTGCGGTTGTGGCCTTCATGTTGTTGCCGAATGCCCAGACCCAACAGGGCATCGATGCCCAAGTCGCAACGCTCAGGTGGATGGTCTGAAAATATGACCCCGGCATTTCTGGCTTGTTGCAATGCAAACCGCGCGTCAGCTGGCATGTGTTTTTCGTTCCCGCACCAGCTCACAGTGAGTTGTGCGCCGCTGGCAGCTGCCCAATTGGCCAGCAGGGCAGCGGCCATCAGGCCATCACCACCATTGTTGCCTGGGCCGCAGGCTATCCAGATGACTTGGGCATGCGGGGCCACGGCGCAGGCCATTGCTGCCACTGCCGCACCAGCGCGTTTCATCAGCGTATGGGGTGGCAGTGTGGAGGCCAACGTGCATTCAAGCTGGCGCGTGGCCTGGGTGTCAAGCAGGGGCAAAGCCCGATCGGCCAGCAGCTGCCCGTCGCCCGTCAGCACTTTGAGCATGGCACGACAATGGGTTTGGGATGGCTGTGAGTGCGGCATGGTGTTGTGGCGAGTGCGGGCGTTGGCTGGCAGTGGGCGGTGTGCATGCTGTCAGATCAGCATGTTGCGCAGGGGGCTGAATGGCGTGGGCTCAATAGTTGACTGGCGGTGTGAAATCAAGTTGGCCAGCAGGCGCGATGCGCCGGCTGCAAACGTCCAGCCCCGGCTGCCGTGTCCCATGTTGAGCCAAATTTTGTTGTGCATGCTGCGGCCCACCAATGGCAGGTTATCGGGTGTGTGTGTCACAGTGGCGCGCCAGTTTTGCACCAGTGCCTGGCTGCCGTGGAGTTGAGCTGCACCGGGATACCAGTTTTCAAGCACCTTGTACAAATCGCGGAACACTGTTTGGGCATGGCTGCCGGGCATGACCGGCGTGCCAGACGAGGCGCGTAACCGCAATCCGGTGCGAGAGATGATGACGCGCTTGCCCACATCCATGACCACTTGACTGGGGGTGTTCAGCATCTCGCGCACAGGTGTCGAGATGGCGCAGTGATCGAGCTTCCACAAGGGCAATACCATGCCCAATGATTCGAGCAAGGTGGTTGAGGCTCCGGTTGCGCACACAACCACATCAAACCGGTGTTTGTGCCGGACATTGTCAGCCTGATTGGTGATGAAGGTGCCTTCAGGTGTGAGTGCCGATACCTGTGTGTGCAGGTGAAACTTGGCCCCCATGCGAAGCAATTCACCCTTGATCAGGGTCAACCACTGGCGACCATTCATCACAAAGTCGGATGGTATGGAGATCGCAGCTTGCAAGCCAGCTTCGATGTTCAGAGCCGGATCAATGGCTTGCGTGGCTGCACGATCCAATTCCAACCACTTGGTATCTGTGCTTTTTAGGTGTTGAAGGCCCTTTTGAAGCGACTGGGTGTCACTGTCGGATTGCAGGAGCAGCAAGACACCTTGGCTGGTTTCCATCTCTTGCCAAAGGTGCGGGCTCAGGCTTTTGATCTGTAGCAGGTTCAGGCTGGCCAGATTGGAAGCGGCTTTGAATAAGAACTCCTGGCGTTCTGGGGTTTGGTGGCGCATGCGTTGCCGCAGCCAACCCAGCCCGTTGAAGCTGCGTGCCCATGCAGGTGGATTCAGCCAGCCTGTCAGCCCAGGGTTGGCAAGAGGCAGGCCAGCCAGATCCCAGGTCACCAGCGAGGCCGTACCCACACAACCGGAGCTGGCAAAGCTGGCACTTTCTGCGATGCCGCTGTTGGAATCGAACACTTCAACACGGTGGCCGTCTTTTGATAATTCCCATGCGGTGGTCAGCCCCGCAACTCCTGCGCCAATGACAGCTACTCGTAAAGACATCGTTTCCGTTCTGCGTTGTGATTCAATCGAGCGCGGATTGTTGCAGACCAACTGCGGTGATCGCGTTGTCAAGCAGTGTGGAACGAACAAGGCGTGCCCACTGTTACAATCTACAGGTTTTGGTAAATCGATTCTGCGCAACGCGGAAACCCAAAACAATCCCAAACCAGACCATCCAGGTGTCGCTTGCTCTGCCATATTGGCGGACAAATGATCGGGTCTGGATTTAAGAACCAACCTCAAAGAGATTACTGATGTCCGTATCAATGCGCGAAATGCTGGAAGCTGGCGTTCACTTTGGCCACCAAACCCGCTTCTGGAATCCAAAGATGGCTCCGTACATCTTCGGTCACCGCAACAAAATTCACATTGTCAACCTCGAAAAAACATTGCCAATGTTTGAAGAGGCCGCCAAATTTGTCCGCCAACTGGTGGCCAATGGCGGAACCATTCTGATGGTCGGTACCAAGCGCCAAGCCCGCGACATCGTTGTGGCTGAAGCTGTTCGCGCCGGTGTGCCTTTTGTGAGCCAGCGTTGGCTGGGTGGCATGCTGACCAACTTCAAAACGGTCAAAACATCCATCAAGCGCCTCAAGGAAATGCAAGCCCAGCAAGAAGCTGGCTTGGATCACATGAGCAAGAAGGAGCAGCTGACTTTCACCCGTGAAATGGAGAAGCTGGAGAAAGACATCGGCGGCATCCAGGACATGACTGCGCTGCCCGATGCCATTTTTGTGATTGACGTGGGCTTCCACAAAATTGCAGTGGCTGAAGCCAAGAAGCTGGGCATTCCGCTGGTGGGCGTGGTGGATACCAACCACTCTCCCGAAGGCATCGACTACATCATTCCCGGTAACGATGACTCGGCCAAGGCTGTTGAGCTGTACGCCCGTGGCATTGCCGATGCGATTCTTGAAGGCCGTGCCAACGCCATTAACGATGTGGTCAAGACCGTGGCCGCAGCCGAGGGTGGTGAAGAGTTTGTTGAAGTCAGCGAAGAGACTACAGCGTAAACCGCCCACACTGATCGACCAGGGGCTCTTGTGGCCCCTTTTTTACAACTGAACGGCAGCCCGTGGCTGCCCATGATCTGGAGAATGAAAATGGCTATTACAGCAAGCATGGTTGGTGAATTGCGTGCCAAAACCGATGCCCCCATGATGGAGTGCAAAAAAGCACTGACCGAAGCCGAAGGCAACATGGAAAAGGCGGAAGAAATTTTGCGCGTCAAGCTGGGCAGCAAGGCCGGCAAAGCCGCAAGCCGTGTCACTGCCGAAGGCGTGGTGACGGCATGTGTGGTTGGCAATATCGGGGCGTTGGTTGAAGTCAACTGCGAAACCGACTTTGTGACAAAGAACGACAGTTTCCTGGCTTTGTGCAAGAGCGTTGCTGAATTGGTTGTGGCCCACAACCCCGCTGATTTGGCTGCATTGGCCGCCTTGCCCTTGTCCGCTGAAGGCTTTGGCCCCACCGTCGAAGATGTGCGCAAGGGTCTGATTGGCAAAATCGGTGAAAACATGAGCATTCGCCGCTTCAAGCGTTACGCTGAAGGTGGCAAGCTGGCCCACTATCTGCACGGTACCCGCATTGGTGTGATGGTTGAGTTTGAAGGTGACGATGTGGCTGCCAAAGACGTGGCCATGCACATCGCAGCCATGAAGCCCGTATCCTTGTCCAGCGCCGATGTGCCTGCTGCCTTGGTTGAAACCGAGCGTTCCGTGGCCACTGCCAAGGCTGCCGAGTCTGGTAAGCCCGCTGAAATCGTGGCCAAAATGATCGAAGGCTCCATTCAGAAGTATCTGAAAGAAGTCAGCTTGCTGAACCAGACCTTCGTCAAGAACGACAAGCAAACTGTTGAGCAAATGCTCAAGGCTGCCGGAACAACGGTCAAAGGCTTTACCATGTACGTGGTCGGTGAAGGCATTGAGAAGAAAGTGGACGACTTCGCGGCTGAAGTGGCTGCCCAAGTCGCTGCTGCCCAAGGTGCCTGATCTGCTGTAATCATCCGTGTGCCGTCGCTGGGAATGCTGGATTTCCCTGCGTCGGTGCATGGTTCCGTGCCAGTCATTCAAGAAATGAAGCTTGGCCTGTTCATTGAATCCACTCACCTTATTTATGCCTGCTTACAAACGGATACTGTTAAAGCTCTCTGGTGAAGCCCTGATGGGTGACGATGCATTCGGCATCAACCGGGCGACCATCGTACGCATGGTGGAAGAAATCGCTGAAGTCACCCGTTTGGGTGTGCAGGTGGCGGTGGTCATCGGTGGTGGAAACATATTCAGGGGTGTGGCGGGCGGTTCTGTGGGGATGGACAGGGCAACGGCTGACTACATGGGTATGTTGGCCACGGTCATGAACTCATTGGCGTTGGCGGACTCCATGGAAAAAGCGGGCCTCACTGCCCGGGTGATGTCGGCCATTTCCATTGAACAGGTGGTCGAGCCTTATGTTCGTCCCAAGGCACTCCAGTACCTGGAAGAGGGCAAAGTGGTCATTTTTGCCGCAGGAACGGGCAACCCATTTTTCACGACCGACACTGCGGCAGCGCTGCGTGGTGCAGAAATTGGTGCAGAGGTGGTGTTGAAAGCCACCAAGGTGGATGGTGTGTATTCCGCCGATCCGAAGAAAGACCCTTCGGCCAAACTGTATGCCAGCATCACTTTTGATGAGGCGATGGTCAAGAATTTGCAGGTCATGGATGCCACAGCGTTTGCCCTGTGCCGAGACCAGAAGTTGCCCATCAAGGTCTTCAGCATCTTCAAGCACGGTGCTTTGCGCCGTGTGGTGCTGGGTGCAGATGAAGGCACACTGGTGCATGTTTGATCGTTGGAAGGAAACTGAAGCATGAGCATTGCAGAGATCAAGTCAGGCATTGAACACAAAATGCAGATGTCCATTGAATCATTTCGCAATGGACTGACCAAAATCCGCACTGGCCGCGCCAATCCGGCCATTTTGGATACGGTACATGTGGACTATTACGGTTCCATGCTGCCCATTTCGCAAGTGGCCAACCTGTCCTTGCTCGACTCCCGAACCATTGGCGTGGCTCCTTGGGAAAAAGGCATGGGAGCCAAGATCGAGAAAGCCATCCGCGAATCCGATTTGGGCCTGAACCCCGCCAGCCAGGGTGATTTGATCCGCGTGCCATTGCCAGCCATGACGGAAGAGCGGCGCAGAGAGTTGACCAAAGTGGTGCGTGGTGAGGGGGAAGGCGCAAAAATCGCCATTCGTAACCTGCGCCGTGATGCCAATGAGTCGGTCAAAAAACTGGTGAAAGACAAATTGGCATCAGAAGACGACGAGCGTCGCACGCAAGACGAAGTTCAAAAGATGACCGATCGTTACATTGCTGAGGTGGACAGGCTGGTTACAGCCAAAGAGCAAGACATCATGGCGGTTTGATGTGATGAACTCATCACCTGCCGCACTTGTTCATGGCTGAAAAAACAACGCTGATCCGTTCGAGCGTGGATGCTGTTATGCCCAACCATGTGGCCATCGTGATGGATGGCAACGGGCGTTGGGCCAAAAAACGGTATTTGCCACGCGTAGCCGGGCACAAACAAGGTATAGAAGCTCTTCGCAATACGGTTTCAGCATGTTTGGATGTCGGTATTCAAGTACTGACAGTGTTTGCCTTTTCATCTGAAAATTGGGCAAGACCTGCGGATGAAGTGTCGGGCTTGATGCACTTGATGGCATTCTCTCTGTCTCGTGAGGTGCCAGCCTTGCATAAAAAGGGTGTGCAAATTCACTTCCCTGGTGACCGTAGCAGGCTCTCCAAAGGTGTGACAGATGGATTGCTCGCTGCAGAAGCGCTCACGGCAAACAATTCGAAATTAATCTTGAACGTCTGCTTTAACTATGGTGGACGCTGGGATATATGTCAGGCTGCATCGCGTTTGCAAGCCGAAGGCTTGCCCATTACCGAAGAAACCATGCGCCAAAAGATGGCGCTGGCACACGTTCCTGATCCGGATTTGTTCATTCGTACCGGCGGGGAGATGCGGGTCAGTAATTTCCTGATCTGGCAAATGGCTTATGCCGAGTTTTATTTCTCATCTGTACTTTGGCCTGATTTTGGCGCAGAGGAATTGGATGTTGCATTGGCTGCCTACCAGCGTCGGGAACGTCGGTTTGGGCTCACATCCGAGCAACTGAAATCGGAATCATCAGAAATGAAAGCAGATTGCTGATGCTGAAACAGCGGCTCATTACAGCCTTGGTGTTGTTGGCAATTTTGATGCCACTGCTGTTTCATGATGCATCCGAGCCATTCATGGGTTTTTCATTGCTCATGGTGTCAGCTGGTGCCTGGGAATGGGGTCGGTTGAATGGATATGCACACCGTACGTCGGTTGCAATGGGTGTGTTATTTGCGGTTATTCTGGCCGTGCTCTGGATCGTTTGGGGAGTCCATTATTCAGTTTGGGTCTGGGTATTTCCGTCCATGCTGTGGATACTGGGCGGTGCTTGGTTGTTGCGAAACGGTGTGGCGTGTTGGGCTCAGTTTCCCCGTTTGATCAGACTGGGAAGTGGATTGCTGGCGTTGGCCTTTGCGTGGATGGCCATGGCGCAAGCCCGCACCGTCGGCGTGAATTTTCTGCTGTCCACCTTTTTTCTGGTGTGGGCAGCCGATGTGTTTGCATACTTCGGCGGACGGGCCTTTGGCAAGCGCAAGCTGGCACCCACGATCAGTCCGGGGAAAAGTTGGGCTGGGGTTTACACCGGGGCCTTGGGCGTTTTGATCATGGCCGGTTTATGGGTGTGGAGCGACCGGCAGTTCAATTTGGACTCTCCCAGTCTCTACAGCCAATTGTTCACTGTCAATCCGATTACAGCCTTGCTGGCATTGTTTGGTTTGACTGCCATGAGCGTGGTCGGTGATCTGGTCGAATCACTGGTCAAGCGAAGTGCAGGCTTCAAAGACTCCAGTAACTTGTTGCCTGGACACGGTGGCGTACTGGATCGGGTGGATGCCCTACTGCCTGTGCTGCCTCTGGTCATGCTGTTGACGCAAATCTAATCAGCCAATCATTGCATTCAGTTACGCACTGCTGTGCTTTTGGTTCGCTGTCTCCACACATTCACACACATTCCATGCTCAAGCAATCCGTCACTGTTCTTGGATCCACGGGTTCGATTGGCACCAACACGCTGGATGTCATTGCCCGTCATCCTGATCGTTTCAGCGTTTTTGCCTTGTGCGCTGCGACACAGGTCGAGACCATGCTGGCGCAAATTCAGGCCCACCAACCACAGTTTGCTGTCATGGCCAGCGAGCCCCATGCCCGTGTTTTGGCCGACAGGGTGCGGGCCGCTGGTTTGTCCACTCAGGTGCTGTCTGGCGTACAGGCAGCTTGTGATGTGGCCAGCGATGAAAGGGTGGACAGCGTCATGGCCGCCATTGTTGGCGCAGCAGGTTTGTCACCGTGCATGGCAGCAGCCAAGGCGGGAAAAAAAATCATGCTCGCCAACAAGGAAGCCTTGGTGGTGGGTGGGCATTGCTTTATGCAGGCGGTCAAGGATGGTGGCGCTGTTTTGTTGCCCATAGACAGCGAACATTCAGCTGTGTTTCAGTCTTTACCCGAAGACCGTGCGTCTTGGTCGAAAAGAGTGCAGAAAATCATTCTGACCGCGTCTGGCGGGCCATTCCGCAACCGTGCCGTGGAAACGCTGTCTCAAGTGACTGTGGCCGAGGCATGTGCGCATCCGAACTGGGTCATGGGACAGAAAATCTCTGTGGACTCTGCCACCATGATGAACAAAGCCCTTGAGGTGATTGAGGCGCGCTATCTGTTCGGGGTAGAACCGGGTCAGATTGAGGTGGTGATTCATCCTCAGAGCGTGATTCACTCCATGGTGCAGTATCACGATGCTTCCATCGTCGCCCAGTTGGGCACTCCCGATATGCGGGTGCCGATTGCCTATGGACTGTCCTGGCCCGAGCGCATTGTTTCGGGGGCCAACCCAGTGAATTTCCTGACGGTTGCACCGCTCACATTTGAAACACCTGATCCCCGTCGCTTTCCAGGCTTGTCGCTGGCTTGGCAGGCATTGGAGGCTGCACCAGGAACCACTGCGGTACTGAATGCCGCCAACGAAGTGGCCGTTGCTGCATTCCTGGGGCAGCGCATACGCTTTGACCAAATTCATGCAGTCAACCTCGCCACACTGAGTCAAGTGCTGCCAGGGCGCTCTGTGTGCATCGAAGATTTGCTGGTCATTGATGCCGAATCCCGTTCGGTGGCTGAGCTGACTGTGCAGTCTCTTTCGTTTTGATGGATCTGATTTTCTGGGCTGATCTCGGATGCTGACCATTGTCGCCTTTGTATTGGGCTTGGGTGTATTGATCGGTATCCACGAATATGGACATTACCGCATGGCCGTGTATCGCGGCGTGCGCGTGCTGCGTTTTTCCATTGGTTTTGGCAAGCCCTTGCTCCGCTGGACTTCACGCTCAGGTCAGACCGAATATGTGTTGGCGGCCATTCCGCTGGGCGGCTACGTCAAGATGCTGGATGAACGGGAAGCGCCTGTACCTGATTCTGAGCGCCACTTGGCATTCAACACGCAACCGCTGCTCAGTCGGGCGCTGATTGTGGGGGCCGGGCCTGCAGCCAATTTGCTGCTGGCCATTTGTTTGTATGCGGGAGTGAGTTGGATAGGTGTTCAAGAGCCCCGTGCCATCCTGGCCACTCCTCAGGTGGGTTCGCTGGCCCAATCCGCCGGATTGCGCGGTGGTGAACTCGTGTTGTCTCTCAGTGTGAATGACGGTGATGCTGACGACGTGGAGTCGTTCGAGCACTTGCGTTGGTTATTGATGCAGGCCGCTCTGAAGCAACGTGATGTGTTGCTCACGGTTGCCGATCCGGAAAATGCATTGGTCAAACGAGAGGTGTCCCTGGCGGTGGGTTCGCTCCGGCCAGCCGAAGCGGATGCCGAGTTGATGAACAAGATTGGTATTCTCCGACCTTGGACTGATACCGCAATTGGCGAAGTGTTGCCCGATGGCGCTGCGGCAGCAGCGGGGGTGCGCCAAGGTGATGTGGTTCTCAAGGTCGATGGTGCAGATGTGCCAGATGGGCATGATCTGCGCCAGCGTATCCGGCAATCTGTGACCCAGAAAGGGGAAGGGGTTGCCCAGCAATGGTTGATTGAGCGACAAGGAAAAAAATTGCCTGTAACGGTCACTCCCCGGCCCGAGCAGCTCAACGGTGTGTGGGTGGGCCGAGTCGGCGCATTCATTGGGCATCCACCTGAAACGGTGCTCATCAGAAAAGGGCCACTGGACGGTTTGTCTGCAGCCGTTGCCAAAACCTGGGATGTGTCCATCCTGAGTTTGAACATGATGGTCAAGATGGTGCTGGGCGAAGCATCGCTGAAAAATCTGACGGGGCCGTTGACCATTGCCGACTACGCGGGCAAGTCGGCCAGTATTGGGCTGACAGCGTACCTCTCTTTTTTGGCCTTGATCAGTGTGAGCTTGGGCGTGTTGAACCTGTTGCCGTTGCCCGTACTCGATGGCGGGCACCTCATGTATTATCTTTGGGAAGGTGTCACTGGTCGGCCCATTTCCGAACTCTGGCAAGACAGGTTCCAGCGCGGTGGAATCGTGATCCTGATGGCCATGATGTCCATTGCCCTTTTCAATGATGTGACCCGCTTAATGGGTTAATCCCAATTCATGAACTATTCACAATTAAGTTTGCGCGGCCTGGCTGCTTCTTTGGTTGCCACTTCCTTGCTGGCAGCGTTACCAGCATGGGCTGTCAACCCGTTCTCACTCCGTGACATCCGCGTAGAGGGCTTGCAGCGCATAGAGCCAGGTACCGTCTTCGCTTCATTGCCTTTCAAGGTGGGTGAAACATACAGTGATGACAAAGGGGCTGCCGCCATTCGTTCCCTGTTTGGATTGGGGCTGTTCAGTGATGTCCGAATTGAGATTCAGGACGATGTTGTCGTGGTTGTGGTGGCTGAGCGGCCCACGGTGGCTGAAATCAGCTTCACCGGATTCAAAGAGTTCGATGCCGAGGTGCTGCGTAAATCCCTGCGCGATGTGGGCCTCACAGAAGCACGGCCTTTTGACAAGGCATTGGCCGATCGGGCGGAGCAGGAGCTCAAGCGCCAGTATCTCAACCGCAGCATGTATGCGGTACAAATTGTCACAACGGTTACGCCGGTTGATCGCAATCGAGTCAACCTTAACTTCAGTGTGACTGAAGGTGATGTGGCCAAAATCCGCGAAATCCGGCTGGTGGGCAATGAGGCATTCAGTGAGTCCACGTTGCGCGGTTTGTTCGATCTGGATACTGGCAACTGGCTGAGTTGGTACACCAAATCAGACCGGTATTCCCGAGCCAAGCTGGCTGCCGATCTGGAGTCGCTGCGCTCTTACTACATGACCCGTGGATACCTGGAGTTCAACATTGAATCCACACAGGTCGCGCTGTCTGCCAACAAGGAGGACATGGCCATTACCATCAGCATTTCCGAAGGAAAGCGGTATGTGGTGTCGTCCGTGAAGTTGGAAGGGGATTACCTTGGTAAGGAAAGCGACTTCAAGTCCATGATTGCAGTCGTTGCTGGCCAACCCTACAACGCAGACAAGGTGAGTGAAACAACCAAAGCGTTCACAGACTATTTCGGTACCTTTGGGTATGCCTTTGCGAGGGTTGAGGCTGTGCCTGAAATTGACCGGGACAATGCCCGTGTTGCTCTGACATTGCAGGCCCAGCCATCCCGCCGGGCGTATGTGCGTCGAATCAATGTGTCTGGTAACAACCGAACGCGCGACGAGGTCATTCGGCGTGAGTTCCGTCAGTTTGAATCTGCCTGGTATGACAGCGATCGCATCAAGCTCTCGCGGGATCGCGTTGACCGTTTGGGATTTTTTACCCAAGTGGGCGTTGATACACAGGAAATCCCAGGCATTCCGGATCAGGTCGATCTGCTGGTAACAGTGGCTGAAAAACCCACAGGAAACTTGTCGATAGGTGCTGGCTACTCCCAGTCTGAAAAACTGTCTTTGATTGGTGGTATCAAACAGGAAAACGTGTTTGGCACAGGCAATTATTTGGGGGTTGACTTGAATACCAGCAAGTTCAACCGTCAAATATCCGTGACCACCACCGATCCTTATTTCACCCAGGATGGCATTTCTCGCACCGTCGATGTGTACTACCGCACAACGCGCCCTTACACGCAGCAAGGCGGTGATTACCAGCTGATCAATCCTGGGGTGAATGTGCGCTTTGGGGTTCCCTTCACCGAAACCGACACGGTGTTTTTTGGTGCAGGTGTCGAGTCCACCAAAATCGTATCGGGCACCAGCATGCCTGCCGCCTATCTGGACTTTGCGCGTGTGTATGGAGTCCGCAGTACTTCTGTGCCCTTGACCGTGGGTTGGACGCGCGATGACCGCGACAGTGCGCTGGTGCCCACAGTGGGGCGTTTGCAAAAGGTGCAGTCTGAAATTGGTATCGCAGCCGATACGCGCTATGTGCGTGCCAATTACCAATTCCAGCAATACATTCCACTCAATCGCCAGTTCACTGTCGCATTCAACGCCGATGTGGGTTGGGGCAAAGGTTTGGGTGGGCGACCTTTCCCCGTGTTCAAAAACTTCTTTGGTGGTGGTTTGGGCTCGGTGCGCGGGTTTGACCAGGGCACGTTGGGTGAGCGTGACATCACAGGCGCATTCATTGGTGGCCCGAAGAAGGTTGGTTTCAGTACCGAGTTGCTGGCACCGTTTCCGGGGGCGGGTAACGACCGAACCTTGCGCGTGTTTGGTTTCTTTGATGTCGGCAACGTCTATGGTGAAAACGAAACCGTCGAACTCAACAAAATGCGTGCCTCAGTGGGTGTGGGGTTAAGCTGGATTTCCCCTGTCGGCCCTTTGCGGTTGGCTTATGCCAATCCCGTGCGCAAATATGCGGGCGATAGAATCCAAAAAGTCCAATTTCAAATCGGAACCTCTTTCTAATGAAATCCATTGTTCGTCATACATTGCTCGCCACGGCCATCGGCCTGTGTGCGACTTCTGCCATTGCGCAAGACTTCCGCATCGGGTTTGTCAACACGGACCGTATCTTCCGCGAGTCCAATCCTGCCAAGGCTGCCCAAACCAAGTTGGAGCAAGAGTTTTCCAAGCGGGAAAAGGAGCTGGATGATTCGGCCGCCCAGATCAAGAATGCCACCGAAAAATTTGAGCGTGAGGCGCCTACGCTGCCCGAGTCTCAAAGGTCCTCACGCCAGCGCCAACTGGTTGAGATGGACAGAGACTTCCAGCGCCGTCGCCGTGAGTTCCAGGAAGATTTGGGCGTCCGCAAGAACGAAGAACTGCAAACCGTGATTGAGCGTGCCAACCGCGTGATCAAGCAGGTTGCCGAGTCTGAGAAGTTCGATCTGGTGATTCAGGAAGCGGTGTACATCAACCCCAAGCATGACATCACCGATAAGGTGCTCAAAGTCATCAACACTGGCAAGTAAGCAGCTGGGTTTTCACTGATGCTCAGGCTCAGCACCTTGGTTTGTGAGCTGGGCGGCGAGTTGATGGGCGATGATTTGTCCATTGAGCGGCTGTCTCCACTCGAAACCGCCGAAGCAGGCAGTCTTTCTTTCGTCAGTCATGCGCGTTTTGCCAAACTGCTGAATGGCTCACGGGCTTCTGCCCTGATTATTCCGCCCTCGCTGGCAGATCAGGCACTGCAACGGGGTTCCTGCATTGTGGTGGATGATGTCTATCACTACTTTGCCCGGTTGACCCAGTTCTGGAAAAAGCAGATTTCTGTGGCTGCACCATCTGGCATCCATGCAACGGCTGTGATTGATCCGACAGCCAGTTTGGCAGAGGGGGTCTCGATTGGGCCTTTTGTCCATGTGGGGCAGGGTGTGCGCATTGCGCAGGGTGCCCGGCTGGATGCCCATGTGACCGTGCAAGCGCAAGCCGTGGTGGGACAAGATTCGCACATCCATGCCAATGTGACGGTGGGAGAACGCTGCATTGTGGGTCAGCGTTGCATCATCCACAGTGGCGCAGTGATCGGTGCCGATGGTTTTGGCTTTGCGCCTTACCAAGGTACGTGGATCAAAATTGAGCAACTGGGTGCAGTGCGCATTGGTGATGATGTCGAAATCGGAGCCAATACCTGCATTGACCGGGGGGCGCTGGACGACACTGTGATTGAAAACGGTGTGAAGCTGGACAACTTGGTTCAGATTGGCCACAACGTCCACATCGGTGCCCATTCGGCGCTGGCTGGTTGTGCGGGGGTAGCGGGCAGTGCCCACATCGGTGCCCACTGCACGGTAGGTGGAGGTGCTGTGGTGTTGGGCCATTTGAAGCTGGCTGACCATGTACACATCTCGGCTGCGAGTGTGGTGACCCGTTCTCTTCTCAAGCCCGGTCAATACAGCGGCGTGTTTCCCATTGATGACAATGCATCCTGGGAGAAAAATGCCGCTACCCTTAAACAACTTCACGCTTTGCGTGACCGCATCAAACGACTCGAACAACCATGATGGACATTCACCAAATTCTCAAGCAGCTGCCACACCGCTATCCGATCTTGCTGGTAGATCGGGTACTGGAGCTTGAAAAGGGCAAACGCATCAAGGCGCTCAAAAATGTCTCCATCAATGAGCCTTTTTTCCTCGGGCATTTCCCCCACCGCCCCGTTATGCCTGGTGTGTTGATGCTGGAGGCATTGGCCCAGGCGGCTGCCCTGCTGGCGTTTGACCAC
Source organism: uncultured Comamonadaceae bacterium (assembly GCA_937868695.1). GTDB lineage: Bacteria > Pseudomonadota > Gammaproteobacteria > Burkholderiales > Burkholderiaceae_C > UBA2334. The sequence goes on along the minus strand of CALMMY010000050.1, from coordinate 6,323 downwards.
CAGGGCATCACGCCCGATGACAAGACCGTGTACTACTTTGCGGGTATCGATGGTGCACGCTTCAAGCGCCCGGTTGAGCCAGGTGACCAGCTGATTTTGGATGTCCAGTTGGATCGTGTGCGCGCTGGTATTTTCAAGTTCAAGGCCCAAGCCACCGTGGGTGGCGAAATAGCCACTGAGGCCGAGCTGATGTGTACCATGCGTACCGTGGCTTGATGATTGTTTGATTGCCTGATTTCCCGTGACCTTGATTCACCCCACCGCCCTGGTTGATGCCCGGGCCGAGCTCGACAGTACTGTCAGTGTCGGCCCCTACACCATCATTGGCCCGCATGTCCGCATCAATGCCGGTACCACTGTGGGGCCGCATTGCGTGATCGAAGGCCACACCACCATCGGTCAAGACAACCGGATTTTCCAGTTCAGCTCACTGGGTGCAGTACCGCAGGATAAAAAATACGCCAATGAGCCGTGCGAACTGATTATTGGTGACCGCAACACGATCCGTGAGTTTTGCACCTTCAACATCGGTACACCACAAGACACGGGCATCACCCGCATTGGCAACGACAACTGGATCATGGCTTACGTGCATCTGGCGCACGATTGCGAGGTCGGCAACCAGACCATTTTTGCCAACAACACACAGCTAGCCGGACATGTGCATGTGGGTGACTGGGCCATTTTGGGTGGTTTCACGGTGGTGCATCAGTTTGTGCGCATCGGAGCCCATGCCATGACGGCAATGTGCTCCTTGTTGTTTGCCGATGTGCCGCCGTTTGTGATGTGCCAAGGTCAGCCTGCGGCAGCCCGCTCCATGAACTTTGAAGGCTTGCGCCGTCGGGGGTTTTCACCTGAGCGCATCGGTGCGGTCAAGGCCATGCACAAGGCTCTGTACCGCGATGACCTCACGCTCAACCAGGCCCAGGAATTCATCGGTACATTGACCACACGCTTTCCCGATGCCGCCACCGATGTGGACATGATGCTCACTTTCCTCGCTGGTACATCGGCCCAGCGAGGCATCGTCCGCTGATTGGTCTCGATGTCACCCCATATTCCGGATCTGGCCGTGGTGGCCGGTGAGGCTTCTGGCGATTTGTTGGCTTCCGTTGTGCTCAAGGGTTTGCGCCAGGCCCATCCCGAGTGGGTGACCGCAGGCATCGGGGGGGCACACATGCAGGCACAACAATTCCATGCCTGGTGGCCAAGCGAAGCGTTGGCAGTGCGTGGTTATGTCGAAGTTCTGCGGCATTACCGGCGCATTGTGGCCATCCGCAAAGAATTGAAGCAACGTCTGCTGGCTCAACCCCCGAGGTTGTTCATGGGGGTGGATGCGCCAGATTTCAATCTGGAACTGGAGCGCGATCTCAAGGCAGCAGGCGTACCCACTGTTCATTTTGTTTGTCCGTCCATTTGGGCTTGGCGGCCAGAACGGGCTGCCAAACTCAAAGCCAGTGCCGATCATGTGCTGTGTATTTTTCCGTTTGAGCCAGCTTTGCTGGCGCAGCATGGGGTGCCAGCAACCTATGTCGGGCACCCTTTGGCACCCAGTATTCCCATGCATCCCGACCGTGCAGCCGCTCGGCAAGCCTTGGGGCTGCCATTCGATGCGACTGTGGTTGCCTTGTTGCCGGGTAGTCGAGCTTCTGAAATCAAGTACTTGGCCCGCCGTTTTTTGCAGGCAGCCGTGCTGATTCACCGTGAGCAGCCCAACACGACCTTCATCCTGCCGGCCTTACCTGGTTTGCGTGCAAGGGTGGATCAGTTGGCTGCTGCCAGTGGTTTGGGGGCCGCCCTCAAGGTGGTGACCGGGCAATCCCATACTGTGTTGGCGGCATGTGATGTCACGCTGATTGCAAGTGGTACAGCTACCCTCGAAGCGGCGCTGTTCAAGCGCCCGATGGTCATTGCCTACAACATGAACTGGCTGAGCTGGCAACTGATGCGCCGCAAAAAGCTGCAACCCTGGGTGGGTTTGCCCAATATTCTGTGTGGAGATTTTGTGGTGCCAGAGCTGCTGCAAGAACAAGCCACACCCGATGCAATGGCCCGTGAGGTTCTGGCCTGGCTGGGCAGCCCCCAGCGGATTAAGGTTGTCCAGCAGAGGTTCACAGACTTGCATGCAACCCTGATTCGCGACACTGTGGGTTTGTCTGTGGGTGTGATTGAGCGGTGCATGGGGTTGCATCGTGGCTGATGCTTTTCAGGTACCACTGTGCTGGGATGAGCCGGGGTTGATGGCGGGCGTGGATGAAGCCGGGCGCGGCCCTCTGGCAGGCCCGGTGGTGGCCGCTGCTGTGATTCTGGATGACCGTTACCTGATTCCAGGGTTGGCTGACTCGAAAAAACTCAGCCCACAACGCAGGCTGGCGCTGTATCACACCATTCGCGCCCATGCCCTGTGCTGTTCTGTGGGGATGGCCAGTGTGGAGGAAATTGACAGGCTCAACATTCTCCAGGCCACTTTGCTGGCCATGCAGCGTGCAGTTCAAGGCTTGAGGTTGAAACCAGTCAAAGTATTGGTGGATGGCAACCAGCTTCCTCGCCTGGATGTGCTGGCCGAAGCCATCGTGAAGGGGGACGACAAAGTGCCCGCCATTTCCGCCGCATCCATTCTGGCCAAAGTCACACGCGACCAGTTGCTCGAAGAGTTGGATGCAGCGTATCCAGGTTATGGGCTGGCTGCTCACAAAGGGTATGGTACGGCTGCGCACATCCAAGCATTGCAGCGCCTGGGGCCCACACCCCAGCATCGGCTTTCATTTGCACCCGTGGCTCAGGCCGCTTTGCGCATGCGTGTTGCCGGAGTGTAGCCGCACCTGTGCGCAAGACACGACCAGCTCCACCACCACCCCACTGTTTTCCCTCCCACCAAGCCCATGAATGCTCCATTGCACATCACTTCCCGTGACAATCCGCTGCTGAAGAAACTGCGGTTGATGGTGCGCGATTCAACGGCTTACCGCAAGCACGGCCAAGTTTGGCTGGAGGGCGATCATCTTTGCCGTGCATTGTTGGCTCGCGGAAAGCGTCCAGCCGTGGCGATTTTTGCCGAATCAAGTTGGCCGTTTTCGCTTTTTGAAATTGATTTTTTGACTGTCAAAGCCATCGTCATCCCAGATGCCTTGATGAAAGAAATTTCAAGTCTGGAAACGCCATGCAACATGGGTTTTGTGCTGGATTGGCCTGGCACACAGGAAATACAGCGTCATGCCCCCACCGTGGTACTGGACAGGGTGCAGGATGCGGGCAATGTGGGCTCCATCATCCGCAGTGCCGCCGCCTTTGGATTCACCCAGGTCGTTGCACTCAAGGGGACTGCAGCTTTGTGGTCCAGCAAAGTGCTGCGCGCGGGTATGGGGGCGCACTTTGCCATGCACATGGTGGAGGGTTCGTCCGAGGCTGATTTGCAAAAATTGGAAGTACCGTTGCTGGTCACCAGTTCTCACCACGGTGAATGGTTGCACAAAGCGGCGTTGCCCTGGCCATGTGCCTGGGTAATGGGGCACGAAGGGCAGGGGGTATCAACCAGTTTGATGAACCAGGCCCAGCAACAATTGCGCATTGCGCAACCAGGTGGTGAAGAGTCCCTGAATGTGGCTGCTGCTGCTGCTGTTTGTTTTTACGCCAATTCACTGAAGCTCAGTTAAGAATCCCCGACACTGCCCTTATAATTCGGGGGTTTACCCGCAACTTTTGCGCACCCATGGCGAAGCTCTTCGCCACTCCCTCCCTTAATCACTTTTTCATCGCATGTCACCCTCGGTGAGGTGCATGTGTGCGGGTACGGAGTTCAGGTGCGCGCAACAGGAGAATCCCGTGCATCCCGTCCATCCTAAAGCCATCCTTGCTCTGGCAGACGGCACGGTCTTTATTGGTCAGTCCATTGGTGCCCCCGGTCAAACCGTGGGCGAGGTGGTGTTCAACACCGCCATCACCGGCTACCAGGAAATCCTCACCGACCCCAGCTACTGCCAGCAGATCGTCACTCTGACGTATCCGCACATTGGCAATTACGGGGTCAATGAAGAAGATGTGGAGGCGCGCAAAGTGTTTGCAGCTGGCCTCATCATCAAAGACCTGCCTTTGCTCTCGTCGAACTTTCGCAAGACGCTCACCCTGTCTGATTACCTGAAGCGCGAAGGCACAGTGGCCATTGCCAGCATCGACACCCGCGCCCTGACCCGCCGTCTGCGCACCCACGGTGCACAGAACGGATGCATCCTTGCTCTGGCCGATGGCGAGGCCGTGACCGATGAAGTCAAAGCCCGTGCCGTGGCTGCTGCCCAGGCTGCACCCAGCATGGCCGGGTTGGACTTGGCCAAGGTGGTGTCAGGTGCCCAGGGTTACGACTGGACACAGGCCGAATGGCAACTGTCCCGTGCCGATGGTACCCCCGGCTATGGCGAACAAACCGCCCCGCGTTTCCATGTGGTGGCCTACGACTTCGGCGTGAAATACAACATCCTGCGCATGTTGGCCGAGCGTGGCTGCAAGGTCACCGTGGTGCCCGCTCAGACACCTGCTGCCGAAGTTCTGAAGCACAAGCCAGATGGTATCTTCCTGTCCAACGGCCCTGGTGACCCGGAGCCATGCGATTACGCCATTGCTGCTGCCGCCGAGCTGATTGAAACTGGCGTGCCTACTTTCGGCATTTGCCTGGGCCACCAGATCATGGCGTTGGCCAGCGGGGCCAAGACCTTCAAGATGAAGTTTGGCCACCATGGTGCCAACCATCCGGTCAAAGACCTGGACACGGGGCGCGTCAGCATCACCAGCCAGAACCACGGTTTCGCTGTGGACGAAAAAACCCTGCCAGCCAACCTGCGTCCGACACACATCAGCCTGTTCGACGGCACACTGCAAGGTCTGACTCGCACCGACAAGCCTGCGTTCTGCTTCCAGGGTCACCCTGAGGCTTCACCTGGCCCGCACGACATTGCCTATCTGTTTGACCGTTTCATCGGTCTGATGGAGTCGCGTGCATGAGTTTTTATGGGGTCACTGACCTTTTGACATATGTGATTGGCGCTCTGGGCATCATTCTGTTGCCCGGCCCCAATTCGTTGTTCGTCCTGTCGGTGGCCACAGCACGCGGAGTCAAGGCCGGGTATCAAGGGGCCATGGGTGTGTTTGTGGGCGATACCGTTCTGCTCATATGCACCGCGTTGGGGGCAGCCAGCCTGTTGCGCAGCAATCCTGCCCTGTTCCTGGTGGTCAAATATGCGGGTGCGGTTTATCTGGCCTGGGTTGGACTGAACCTCATCTGGTCGGCCTTGCGCACATGGCGGCACCCGGTTGCAGCCAGGATCGGTTCTGCTCCGGCAGAAAGTCCTGCCCATCTGGCCCATCCTTTCAAGCGGGCATTGGTCATCAGCCTGCTCAACCCCAAGGCCATTTTGTTTCTGCTGTCGTTCTTTGTTCAGTTCATTGACCCGACCTACGAAACACCTGCTGTGCCCTTCCTGATTCTGAGCGCCATCATCATGGGGTTCAGTGCCATTTATCTGTCTGCCCTGATATTTGCCGGAGTGCGGATGGCGCAGGCCTTTTCCCGCCGCAAGCGACTGTCTGCCGGCCTGTCCAGCGCCGTGGGCGGGCTGTTCGTGTGGTTCAGTGCCAAGCTGGCCACCGCAAGCCTGAACTGACCCGGCCCCAACCGATCCAGAAAAAAAGCAACGAAACATGCCAAAACGTACAGACCTCAAAAGCATTCTCATCATTGGCGCTGGCCCCATCATCATCGGGCAGGCGTGCGAGTTCGATTACTCTGGCGTACAGGCGTGCAAGGCGCTGCGCGAAGAGGGTTACAAGGTCATCCTGATCAACAGCAACCCCGCCACGATCATGACCGACCCGGCCACGGCGGATGTGACGTACATCGAGCCCATCACCTGGCAGACGGTTGAAAAGATCATCGCCAAAGAGCGCCCCGATGCCATCCTGCCCACCATGGGCGGCCAGACCGCGCTGAACTGTGCGCTCGACCTGTGGCACCACGGTGTGCTCGACAAGTACAAGGTCGAGCTGATCGGTGCCACGCCCGAAGCCATCGACAAGGCAGAAGACCGCCTGAAGTTCAAGGATGCCATGACCAAGATCGGTCTGGGTTCAGCACGCTCGGGCATTGCCCACAGCATGGACGAAGCCTGGGCCGTGCAAAGGACGGTGGGCTTCCCTACCGTCATCCGCCCCAGCTTCACGCTGGGTGGTACCGGCGGCGGCATTGCCTACAACCCCGAAGAATTTGAGACCATCTGCAAGCGCGGACTGGAAGCCTCGCCCACCAACGAGCTGCTGATTGAAGAATCGCTGCTGGG
>CALMMY010000049.1 GCA_937868695.1 uncultured Comamonadaceae bacterium | reverse complement strand
GGGCTGTGCTGGGTGGACAGCACCACGGTGTCGATGCTGTGGGGCTTGCCGTCCACATAGCGCATGGTGACCTGGCTCTTGGCGTCGGGGCGCAGGAAGGGCAGGCGGCCGTCCTTGCGCAGCTGGGCCTGGCGTTCCACCAGGCGGTGGGCGTAGTAGATGGGCGCGGGCATCAGCTCGGGCGTTTCGTCGCAGGCGTAGCCGAACATCAGGCCCTGGTCGCCAGCACCGATGTTGAGGTAGTCGTCGGAGGCGTGGTCAACGCCCTGGGCGATGTCGTTGCTCTGCTTGTCGTAGCAGACCATGACCGCGCAGCCTTTGTAGTCGATGCCGTAGTCGGTGTTGTCGTAGCCGATGCGCTTGATGGTGTCGCGGGCCACCTGGATGTAGTCGGGCGCATGTGCATCCGACCGGATGCTGATTTCGCCCGCCAGCACCACGAGGCCGGTGTTGGTCAGGGTTTCAGCGGCCACACGCGCACGCGGATCGACTGTGAGGATGGCATCCAGGATCGCGTCGGAAATCTGGTCGGCCACCTTGTCGGGGTGACCTTCGGATACGGACTCGGATGTGAAAAGAAAATCGTTCGCCATGTGTGAATAAACTCCGAAAAAAAAGACAGGGCGTTTCGCCTGTTGCCGGAGCGCTGGCGAACGCTTTAGCGGTGGTGTTGGTAGGGTTGCCTGTGCTGGCTGCCTACCCTGCCAGGCGGTTGGCCTGGGCATCGTCCCGCAAGTTGTTCAATAACTCGACGACATTTCAAGTGTAATTGATGCCTTTGTCGCCCCCTGCTGCACAGGTTCCGAGTCCCTGGGGGAGGGAGGGTGATGCCGTCCTCGGTCCCGCTTCTTGCGACGTTTTTTTTCATCCGGCTATCCACAGTCCACAGTTCACTGACCACATGACATGCATTCTGTTTGAGTCGGCGCATGCCGTTGCGCGGTGTCTGCATTCCATCCACCGCAGGGGGGGCGCATGAGCCGGGTGTTTCGCTGGCTGAGCCATTGGCCGCTGTGGGCCTTGCACGGGTTGGGCGCGGTGCTGGGTTGGGTGGTGTTTCTGGCTTCGGCGGCATACCGCCGCAATCTGCTGGCCCACGCGGCGCTGGCAGGGGTGTCGCGCAGCGATGCGCTGGCTTCGGTGGCCCATGCCGGGCGCATGGTGGCCGAGTTGCCAAGACTGTGGCTGGGGCCGCCGGTACCCACCCGCATGGAGGGGGCCGAACACATCCGGGCGGCCCAGGCGCAGGGACACGGCATCCTGTTCCTGACCCCGCACCTGGGCTGCTTTGAAATCACCGCCCGTGCCTATGCCGAGCAGTTTGGTATGGAGCCAGGGCGGGCGATGACGGTGCTGTTTCGCCCACCGCGCCAGGCATGGCTGCGCGAGGTGGTGCAAACCGCCCGCCAGCGCCCTGGGCTGGACACGGCCCCCACCACCCTTGCCGGGGTCAAGCAGTTGGTGAAAGCGTTGCGCTCCGGCGCAGCGGTGGGCTTGTTGCCCGACCAGGTGCCGCCGATGGGGCAGGGTGTGTGGGCTCCGTTTTTTGGCCGGGTGGCCTACACCATGACGCTCAGTGGCCGCCTGGCCCAGACCCAGCGCACCACGGTGTTGCTGGCCTGGGGCGAGCGCCTGCCCTGGGGGCGTGGGTTTGTGGTGCATGTGTTGCCATTGCCGCAGGCGCTGCCTGCCGATGACCCGGTGGCCGCGTCCACCACTGTCAACCAAGCGATGGAGCAACTGGTGCTGGCCCATCCGGCGCAATACCTGTGGGGCTACAACCGCTACAAAACACCCAGGGACGTGACGCACAAGGAACTGGCGGCGTGATGGCGGTTTCGCACTCTTTCAACACCCATTTGCAACGCGCCAACCTGGGCCTGTTGAAGCTGTTGGGGCATTTGCCGTTGCGCTGGCTGCGGGCTTTGGGTTGGCTGTGGGGCCATGTGCTGTATGCGGCGGTGGTGCCCCGCCGCCGCATTGCGCTGATCAACTGGCGCTTGTGTTTTCCGGCACAGCCGCCAGACGAGCAGCACCGGGCCGTGCGGGCGCATTTCGTGGCTTTTGCCCAGGCTTGGCTGGACCGAAGCTGGCTGTGGGAGGCTGCGCCCGAGGTGCTGGCTTCAAGGTTGCGCCTGACCGGGGTCGTGTCTGCATTGGATGGCGACGTGCCCACCGTGTTGTTTGCCCCGCACTTTGTCGGCCTGGATGCGGGCTGGACGGCGCTGACCCTGCATGTGCCGCGCACCTTCTGCACGCTCTACGCCCCGCAGAAAAACAAGGTGATGGACGGCTGGATTGCCCAGGGTCGCCGGCGTTTTGGTGCGCCCGAGGTGGTCAGCAAGTACCAGGGGGCCAAGCCTGTGGTGGCGGCCATCCGCGCAGGCAAGCCTTTGTACTTGCTGCCGGACATGGATCAGGGCATGAACGACGCGGTGTGGGCCACGTTGTTTGGGCAGCAGGCCGCCACCCTGACTTCACTGCCCCGCATGGCGCGGCTGGGCCGGGCCCAGGTGCTGTCTGTGACCAGCCGAATCACGCCTTCAGGCTATGACGTGGAGCTGCACCCGGTGTGGTCAGACTACCCTGGCCCCGATCTGCAAGCCGATGTGCAGCGCATGAACCACGAGCTTGAACGCCTGATTGCCACCATGCCCGAGCAGTATTACTGGGTTCACAAACGCTTCAAGACCCGCCCGCCGGGCGAGCCATCGGTGTACCGGCGCTGAGCGGGCGCAGAAAGTCGGCCTGCAAGCCGATCACCAGTTGTGGCTGCTCGTGAATGATCCAGTGGGTGGCCCCGCTTACGGTGTCGATTTGCAGCCGGGGTACCCATTGCGCCAGTCCATCCAGCAGGCTGGGTGGCAAGGCGGTGTCGTCCAAGCCCCAAATCACTTGGGTGGGTACGCCGACATGGCACATCTGCGCTGGCAATTGCACGCCCTGCGCTCCGGGGTCGGAGTCAGTGGCCGGGCGCAGCGGGGATGCGCCGTAATAGTGGCAGGGGCCTTGCAAACCCAATTGCCAGTGCTGGCGGTACTGGTCGCGCAGCGCGGGCGTGAGCCAGGCGTGCGGCCCATCGGATGCGCCCATGTTGTCAAAAAATGCCCACAGCCGACGAAAGTCGTCCTCGGCCAGCAGCGTGGGAGCATCGGGCCGGGCCAGAAAATTCATGTAGGCGCTGGCCGCCTGCTGGGCTGGCGAATGTTGCAGCTCGCGCAGGAAGGTGGCGGGATGGGGGGCATTGATGATGCTCAGGCGCTGCATGCGTTCGGGGTGCAGGGCGGCCAGGCTCCAGGCCACAGCCCCGCCCCAGTCGTGGGCCACCAGGCCCGCCAGTGTGCCTCTTTGGCGATCAGTGGTTTCAAGCGCAATCAGGGCTTCCAGATCCTGAACCAGATGCCTGGCCCGGTATTGCGACACCTCTCTGGGAGCACTGGAGAGTCCGTATCCGCGCATGTCGGGAGCGATGCAGCGAAAGCCTCCGTTGGCTGGTGCTGCAAAGTGTTGCAGCAGGACATCCCACACAAACGCCCCCTCGGGAAACCCATGCACAAACATCAGCACGGGCGCGCCTTCGGGCCCTGCCACCCGGCAACTCAGCCGGATGCCGTGGGGCAGTGTGCGCAGGACGGTTTCAATCTGGGGTGTGGTCGCCGGGTTCATCCCCACCATCTTGGCCTGCCTGGGCTGTGGGCCCGGTCGCCTCGGTGTCAGCACCTGCGGGGCGTGGTCGGCCTTTGGCTGGCAGGTGTGCCCAGTGCCACAGAAGCTGCGCCACTTCGTCCACGCCTTGTTTTTTCAGGGCTGAAAACAGCATGGCTTCGCCACCGCCGCTTTGCAGCTTGGTGATGGAGAGTACTTTTTGCCCTTCGGTGCGCGTGAGTTTGTCCGACTTGGTCAGCAGCACCAGGAATTTCAGGCCTTCTTCGACCCTGGGCCGGATCACGTCGAGCAAGATTTCGTCCAGCTCGGTCAGGCCCAGGCGGGGGTCGGTCATCATCACCACGGCCCGCAGGTTGGGGCGGGTGCGCAGGTAGTTGGCCATCACGCGCTGCCAGCGCAGCTTGGCTTCTTTGGGCACAGCGGCATAGCCATAGCCGGGCAAATCGGCCAGCACGGCATCGGTGGTGTTGTGTTTACCCAGCGAAAACAGGTTGATGCTCTGGGTGCGCCCAGGTGTTTTCGACGCAAATGCGAGTCTTTTTTGTTGGGTCAGGGTGTTGATGCAGGTGGATTTGCCCGCATTGGAGCGGCCCACAAACGCAATTTCAGGCACGTCCAGCGGTGGCAGATACTCCAGTTGGGGTGCCGTGGTGAGAAAGCGTGCCGTATGCAACCAGCTGTTGGCTGTCTTGGCATCTGCGTGGGTCGGGAGTTGATCCGCTGGGAGGGATGGAGTAGAAGGCTCGGTCATTCTGGGCTTTGTGCAATGCGGCATTGTAAAATCCGCTGGTTTTTTGGACCGCAGTGGTTCCACGGCCAATTTGCCCATCATCGCTCAAACCATCCGCCCTCGTCATGAAATTGTTTGTTACCTACTTCGGTGCCGCAGCACTCGCAACGGCTTCTTTGGTTGCTCATGGCCAGACGGCTCAGCCTGATCTGACCAAAGGCGCAGCGACTTATGGGCAGGTGTGCGTAGCCTGCCACGCTGCCGATGGCAACTCTTCCATTCCAGTCAACCCCAAGCTGGCACAGCAACATCCGGAATACCTGGTCAAGCAGTTGCAGGAGTTCAAATCCGGCAAGCGTGAAAATGCCGTGATGGTGGGGTTTGCCTCCACCCTGTCTGATGAAGACATGCGCAATGTGGCGTATTGGCTGGCTTCGCAAAAAGCCACCCCAGGTGCCGCATCCGACAAAACCCTGGTGACTTTGGGTGAGCGCATTTATCGCGGTGGCATTGCTGACAAGCAAGTGGCAGCCTGCATGGGCTGTCACGGCCCCAAGGGCAGCGGCATTCCTGCCCAATATCCCCGCCTGAGCGGCCAGCATGCTGAGTACACGGTTGCCCAGATGGTGTCTTTCCGTGATGGCGCGCGCAAAAACAGTCTCCAGATGGCGCAAGTTGCCAGCAAATTGAACGATCGCGAAATCAAGGCGGTTTCCGACTACATTGCCGGACTGCGTTGACACGGTGAATGCCCATTTGGCTGGGTATGTCCCCAGTCATTGAAGGCTCATCAGTAAAAGTTAACGTTGCCAGAGACAATGCGGGTGTTGATCATTTTGTATTGAACCTTTTCTGGCGAGAGACTTCTCAAGCAGGCGGGTCAGTGAACTGACCCGCCTTTTTTCATGTTGATTGGTTTGCTTTTTGTTTCGGATCCACTGAATGACTGTGACGACTGAAGGCTTGAATGTCAGCGGACCATCCCGCCGGGTCAGCGATGCGGTGGAACTGCTGTCGTCCATGCGGTTTGCCATTTCGCTGCTGACGGTGATTTGCATCGCATCGGTGATTGGTACCGTGCTCAAGCAGCACGAACCCATGAGCAACTATGTCAACCAGTTCGGGCCATTCTGGTCGGAGGTTTTTGCCCGATTCAGCCTGTATTCTGTGTACAGCGCCTGGTGGTTTTTGCTGATTTTGGCTTTTCTGGTGCTCAGCACCAGTTTGTGCATTGTGCGCAACACGCCCAAAATTCTGGCTGATTTCAAGGCTTACAAGGAAAACATCCGCGAGCAAAGCCTGAAGGCGTTTGGTCACCGGGCCGAGTCCACACTGGATGGTGATGCACAGTCCGAGGCGCACCGCATAGGCCAGATTCTGGTGGAGTCCGGTTGGAAGGTGAAGTTGCAGCAACGCACCACGGCCGCCGGTGACGGCTGGATGGTGGCCGCCAAGGCCGGGGCGGCCAACAAGCTGGGCTATTTGGCCGCCCACAGTGCCATTGTGTTGGTGTGCATCGGTGGCCTGCTGGATGGGGACTTGGTCGTTCGGGCACAAATGTGGTTCAACGACAAAAGTGTGTTCACTGGTGGCGGGTTGATTTCGGATGTGCCGGATCAGCACAGGTTGCCTCTGAATAACCCGACTTTCCGGGGTAATTTGCTGGTGACCGAGGGCGGCAACGCCCATGTCGCCATCCTGACGCAGCCCACGGGTGTGTTGTTGCAGGAGCTGCCATTTTCAGTTGAGCTGAAAAAATTTGTGGTCGAGTATTACTCCACAGGCATGCCCAAGCTGTTTGCCAGCGACATCGTGATCCACGACAAAGCCACAGGCGAAACCAAAGAAGCCAGAGTGGAAGTGAACCATCCCGTCAAATACAAAGGGGTGGAGCTGTTCCAGTCCAGCTTTGACGATGGAGGGTCGTCCATTCAGCTCCAGGCATGGCCGATGGCATCGAACACCAAACCATTCAAACTGGACGGGGTGATTGGTGGCAGCACCCCGCTGACGAATGGCACCGAGCGCATGACCATTGAATTCACGGGCTTGCGGGTGATCAACGTTGAAAATTTTGCCGACTCTTCTGCATCCGGTGCAGACGTGCGGGCGGTGGATCTGCGCCACTCCATCGAGAGCCGTTTGGGTGCCGCCAACAAGACACCTACTGAGAAAGTCTTGCGCAACATAGGGCCCAGTTTTTCGTACAAATTGAGGGATGCGTCTGGTCAGGCGACGGAGTTCAACAATTACATGTTGCCCGTGGATGTGGATGGCACGCGCATGTTCCTGCTGGGGCAGCGTGAAAGTGCGGGCGTGCCCTTTCGATATTTGCGCATTCCCGCCGATGAAAACGACAGCCTGGATGGCTGGTTTCGCTTGCGTGCCGCTTTGTCCGACGCTGCATTGCGCAACCAGGCTGTGCAACGCTATGCAGCCACGGCTGTGGAGCCTGGTCGCCCCGAGCTCGTTGAGGCTTTGACCCTGTCTGCGCAGCGTGCAATTGCCTTGTTTGCCGGCGTGGATCCATCGATGCATCAATCTGGCCAGGGTGGTTCTCCTCGGGGTGGGTTGCAGGCCGTTTCGCAGTTCATGGAAACCAATGTGCCAGAAGCCGATCGGGAGAAAGCCAGTGAAGTGTTGGTGCGCATCCTGAATGGCGTGCTGCTTGAGCTTCACCAGCTTGCCCGCGACAAGGCTGGTTTGCCACCCTTGCCTCAGAATGATGCTTTGCGGGCTTTCATGACCCAGTCTGTGCTGAGTCTGAGCGACGCATTCTTTTACACGGCGCCCATGACATTTGTGATGCAAGACTTCAAACAGGTGCAGGCCAGCGTGTTTCAGGTGTCCCGTGCTCCCGGAAAGACCATTGTGTACATTGGTTGTTTTTTCCTGATTCTGGGTGTGTTTGCCATGCTGTATGTGCGTGAGCGGCGCGTCTGGGTGTGGCTGGCTCCGGGCAACCAAGCTGAGCAAGAAAAGGGATTGGCCACGGGAACCCAAGCCACGCTGGCCTTGTCAACCAATCGCAAAACCATGGAAGCCGACAAGGAGTTTGAAACCCTGAAGTCGCGTTTGCTTCTGCTGCCCCAATGAAGGTCGATTGACATGAACACAAACACGCTGAACGCACCCAAACCTGAGCCTGGCGAGCGCACGCTGACTTTGAACCGGGGATATTTCGCACAGCGCAATCTCACCGACTGGGCCTACGCGGTCGTGTTGCTGCTGGCCACTGTGGGCATTTTCGCGCTTTACAGCCCGACCATGGATGTGTACGAGCAAGCCATTCTGGCGGGAACCGTGCCTGTGCTGATTTGGATAGGCTGGTTCTGGCGGCCATTGCGCAGCCTGGTCATGGGGGTGGCTGCACTGTCTCTGCTGGCCATCTGGCTGTATCAGGTTGACGGCAAAGCCGATTTGGCCAGAGGCGATCAGGTGTTCTTGCTGAAATACTTTATTTCCAGCCAGTCGGCTATTCTGTGGATGAGCGTGTTGTTTTTCATGAGCACGGCGTTTTACTGGGCCGGTGTATTCATGCGCACATCCGCTGACTCGATGGAGTCGTTGGGCTCTCGGTTGGCTTGGGCTGGCGTGGTGTTGGCTCTGGTCGGCACGATGGTGCGCTGGTACGAGGGACACCAGATGGGGCCTGACATTGGCCACATTCCCGTGAGCAACCTGTATGAGGTGTTTGTGCTGTTTTGTTGGATGACGGCACTGTTTTATTTGTATTACGAAGATCTGTACCGCACCAAATCCATGGGTGCGTTTGTGATGCTGGTGGTCAGTGCGGCAGTGGGGTTCTTGCTGTGGTACACCGTTGTCCGTGAAGCCCACCAAATTCAGCCGCTGATTCCAGCTTTGCAAAGCTGGTGGATGAAAATCCATGTGCCGGCCAATTTTGTGGGATACGGTACGTTTGCGATTGCCGCCATGGTGGCGTTTGCGTATCTCATCAAGCAGCACGCTGGCGAAACCAGTTGGATCAAATTGCTTCCCTTGTGGGCGCTGGGTGTGGTGTTGTGTTTCGAGCCAATGGTTTTTCGCCAGTCAGCCTCCTCAGCGGCTGGCAGCAGTTATTGGTTTGTTTACTTCGGTATCGCAGCTTTGATCGTGGCGGCCATTCTGGCTGCCCGTCGCCGCATTGCTGAGCGTCTGCCCAGTTTTGAAATATTGGACGACGTGATGTACAAGGCCATTGCCATTGGCTTTGCCTTTTTCACCATTGCCACGGTTCTGGGTGCCTTGTGGGCGGCCGATGCCTGGGGTGGCTATTGGAGTTGGGATCCGAAGGAAACCTGGGCACTCATCGTCTGGCTGAATTACGCAGCCTGGTTGCACATGCGGTTGATGAAGGGCCTGCGCGGCACCGTGTCGGCCTGGTGGGCGCTGGTGGGTCTGGTGGTCACGACCTTTGCTTTCCTTGGCGTGAACATGTTTCTTTCTGGCTTGCACAGCTACGGTTCACTGTGAGTCAGCGCTTGGTGTATTCATGGTGAGCTCGCCGAGGTAGGTCGGTTTTCCTCAGGCTGGCTTGTGGCGTGTGAGGGGGCTGTCACCTGCATAGATGGTGTCCCTTGGGCTGTTGAGGGGATGAACAACGGGCCTTTTTGCCCACAGCCAGCCAGATACAGCAACGAGCAGGTGAAGAGGACGTTCCGTGTCGATCGTTTCAAGAGAGCGGGTAAGTTGTGCATACGCAGTGGGGTCAATGCCTGTGACAGACGAGGTGATGAAGTTCCGAGGAGTCCATATCATCTCCATCCGAAGAGTGGAAGCCAATAGGGTTGAAGCGTTTGTTTGATGCTACGGAGGTGCAATGACTGACAGTGAATTTTTGGATCGGGCCGAAATGGCTTTGCGTGCAGTTGAACTTACCTGTGATGCCCTCAATGAGCAGGCTGATATCGATGTGGACAACCAGCGCGTAGGCGGCATGGTCACGCTGACCTTCGCCAACAGAAGCCAGATTGTCATCAACCTTCAAAAGCCACTGCATGAAATCTGGCTTGCCGCACGTCAGGGCGGGTATCACTTCAAGTGGAATGACGACGGATTCTGGCGGGACACCAAAGGAGGCCGCGAGCTTTTCGCGCTGCTGACGGAGGCCGCATCGGCCCAAACAGGTCAAACGCTGGTGTTTACCCGGTCAGCGTGACCGGGCCATCAAGCAAGCAAGCAACTTGGTCAATTCTTGAACAGATCCAAAATGGTTTTCTTTTCTTCGGGTGCGACAACACCCTGAGTCCGGCTTTCCGGACTGGCGGGGGCTTCGTCACTGTGGGCTGCAGGCTCGCTTCCCAGTTCATGGACGCTGTTGGCGGGGGTGTACTCGCTGAAATACCAGTCATTGCCCACCCTGACCACACCTTCCGGTGCATTCGGTGTGGCTTCTGGGACTCCTTTGAGGGCTTCTTGCATGAAAGAAATCCAGATGGGAAGACTCAGTCCTCCTCCTGTTTCCCGGCTGCCCAGATTGCGTGGTGTGTCGTATCCCACCCATACAGCTGCTGCCAATGTGGGTTGATAACCCACAAACCAAGCATCCATTGCGTCGTTGGTGGTGCCTGTTTTTCCATAAAGATCAGAACGCTTCAACGTTGCCTGTGCTTTGGCCGCCGTGCCTGAGCGTGTGATTTCCTGGAGCAAGGTGCCCATCACAAAGGCATTGCGTTCATCCAGTGTGCGCTTGGTGGTATTCAAGTCTGGCAATGCGGGCTCCAGCAGTATTCGCCCCTGTGAGTCCGATATTTTGGTGATGAGGATGGGGTCAAGGAGATGGCCGCCGTTGGCAAACACGCTGTAAGCCGAAACCATTTGCAAGGGCGTGACGGAGCCAGCACCCAGTGCCATCGTCAGGTATGGCGGATGATGGTCGGGTGAGAATCCAAAACGCTGAATCCATTCTTGGGCGCTGTTGGCTCCAACCGTTTGCAGGATGCGAATCGAAACCATGTTTTTGGATTTGGCCAATGCTGTGCGCATGGGCATCGGACCCTCGAATTTTCCATCGTAGTTTTTAGGCTCCCAGGGTTTGCCCCCCGTTTCGGTGGCACTGAAGAACAACGGGGAATCGTGTACAACGGTGGTGGGGGTCACGCCTTTTTCAAGAGCCGCAGAATAGATGAATGGCTTGAAGCTCGACCCAGGTTGTCGCCATGCCTGGGTCACGTGATTGAATTTGTTTTTCTGAAAGTCAAATCCACCGACCAGTGCCCGAATGGCACCACTGCGGGGATTCATGGCCACAAATGCGCCTTCGACTTCCGGTAGTTGGGTCATTTCCCAGCTTCCTTTGGCCGTCTTTGCGATTCGAACGATGGCACCCCGCCGGATTTTCAGATGCGGTGGCGCTTTTTCAGACAAGCCGGATTGAACCGGTTTCAGTCCATCACCTGATATTTCAATGGGATTGCCATCTTGTCTGGCGACCAGTACGCGTTTGGGGCTGGCTTCCAGAACCAGTGCAGACAGAATGTCGCCGTTGTCAGGGTGATCGGCCAACGCCTCATCAACCCATTCATCCAGGGTGCCTGAAGCATCGGTTCCAATGGTGACAAATTTTTCAGGACCCCGGTAATGCTGGCGGCGCTCGAAATCCATCAGGCCAGCACGCAGGGCGCGGTAGGCCATTTGTTGCTCACTGCTGCGAATGGTGGTCGTGATATTCAAACCACGTGTGTAGGCTTCTTCTCCATATTGGGCCACCACCGCTTGTCGCACCATTTCGGCGGCATAGTCACCGCGAACACGTTCAACCGGATTGGTTGGACGGATGCGCACAGGGGCTTCTTTCGCTGCCTGGGCCGTGGTTGGATCAATGAAGCCGTTCTCCAGCATGCGATCAATGATGTAAAGCTGTCTTGCTCGTGCCCGTTTCGGGTTGCTGATGGGGTTGAAAGCGGATGGCGCTTTTGGCAGGCCCGCCAGCATCGCAGCTTCATCTACCGTGATGTCTTTCAGTGCTTTTCCGTAATACGCTTGCGCGGCGGCGGCAAAACCGTAAGCCCGGTGTCCAAGAAAAATCTGATTCATGTAAATCTCAAGAATCTGCTCCTTGGTGAGCGTGTGCTCCAATTTGAATGTCAGGAGAATTTCATAAATTTTGCGGGTGTAAGTTTTTTCTGCCGATAGATACACATTGCGTGCAACTTGCATGCTGATGGTGGAGGCCCCTTGACTTTTGGCCCGCCCAAAGTTGGCCATTGCTGCCCTGACCATGCCCAGGTAATCCACGCCGCCATGCTCAAAAAAGCGGGCATCTTCTGCGGCGAGTACAGCATCCCGCATCACCTTGGGTATGAGGGCGTAGGGGGTCAGCTCGCGCCGTTCTTCTCCAAACTCAGCCATCAACTCGCCTTCGGCTGTGAAGACCCGCATCGGCAGTTTGGGGCGGTAGTCGGACAGCGCCGACACCTCCGGCAAATTTGGAAAGGCCATCGCCATCGCTACGGCAACCACCATCAACACGGCCAGCAGACCAGCGGCAGCCACGCCAGACAGACGGAGAAAAAATATACCGATGTTGTGAATAATTGCCCGTCTCGGCTTCGGTTTGAGTGGGTTGGACGGTTGCTGGGCCGAAACTGCCATGAGATCTTTCAAATAGGTGCCGTTACATTATAAAAATGTATATTTGATTGTCGGTCTCGTTCCCGTGTCCAAGCCAATCACTTGCTGATAGCATAGAAGACACAGATTTTCATCTTGTTCATTTCACTGGAGTTTGTCTTGATCGATTTGCCATCGTTGTTCAGCCGAGAAGCGGCTCCACTGCTGGGCATTGATGTCAGCATGTCGAGCGTGAAGGTTGTGGAGCTGGGCCGCAATCGGGCGGGGGGCTTGGTGCTTGAGCGTTGTGCTCTGGAGCCGTTGGAGCGTGGTTGGATCGCAGATGGCAATATCGAGAAATTCGACGAAGTGGCGGAAGCTGTGCGCCGCGCTGTGCGCAAGTCCGGTGGAAAGACGAAAAATGCAGCTTTTGCATTGCCTGCGTCGGCCGTAATCACCAAGAAAATCATTCTCCCCAGTGGGTTGAGCGACGAGGAGATGGAGATTCAGGTTGAATCGGAAGCCAATCAATACATTCCGTTTTCGCTTGACGAGGTCAGCTTGGACTTTTGTGTGATAGGTGCGAGCGAAGCGTCGGCGGGTGATGTCGATGTGCTGATTGCGGCCTCCCGCAAAGAAAAGGTGCAAGACAGGCAGGGTCTGGCCGAAGCGGCTGGATTGAAGCCGGTCATCATTGACATTGAATCGTATGCTGCGCGCATGGCCACCGCGCGTTTGATTGAGTCCATGCCAAATCGTGGCCAAGATGCATTGGTCGCACTGTTCGAAATGGGGGCGGTCGCAACCAGCATGCAGGTCATTCGCAACGGAGAAACACTTTATGAACGTGACCAGGCTTTTGGCGGTGCGCAATTGACCCAGATGATTGCTCGCCAATACGGGTTTTCAGTTGACGAAGCGGAATTGAAGAAAAGAAATTCCGATTTGCCTGCAGACTATGCACAAACAGTCTTGCGTCCTTTTTCTTTGAGCATGGCCCAGGAAATCGCAAGAGCTTTGCAGTTTTTCTTCACCAGTACGCCCTACAACCGCATCGATCACATCATGTTGGCCGGTGGATCGGCTGCGTTGCCTGGGTTGATGCAGGACATTACCGATCAAACCACGTTTGCATGTTCTGTCGCCAATCCGTTTGATGGCATGGAAATGGGAGGGGGGGTCAAAACTTCCAAAATGATGCGCGAGGTGCCGTCTTACCTTACCGCCACCGGATTGGCGTTGCGGAGGTTCTACCAATGATCCTCATTAATCTGCTGCCTCACCGCGAGGCTGCGAAAAAGAAGCGCAAAGAGCTGTTCATTGTTCACGTTGCGGTAGCTGCCGTGCTGGGGTGCGTCGTTGCTGGCCTGGTTCAGTTGTGGTTTCAAAGCCGGGTGGACGAGCAGCTGGCAAGAAATCAGCAGCTGGAACAGGCCAATCAGCAATTAGACAAGGAAATCAAAGACATTGCCAGTTTGCGCGCTGAAATTGAGGCACTGAAGGCGCGGCAGTCTGCAGTTGAAGATCTGCAATCTGACCGGAATACACCGGTGCATCTCATGGGGGAACTGGTTGCACAGATACCGGATGGCGTGTACTTGCAAAGTGTCAAACAAGAAGGCCGGACCGTTCAGTTGACAGGAACAGCCCAGTCGCAAGAGCGGGTATCTGAACTGTTGCGGAATTTCTCCAGCAAAAGCCAATTTCTGAATCAGCCAGAGCTGGTTGAAATTGTGTCGAATGTGCAAGCCTTGGGCAACAAAGAGCAAAGGCGGGTGGCTACATTCACGATGAGAGTGCAACTGACCAAAACGCAAACGGACACGAAATGAGACCATGTCGGTGTGCCCATCGGGCAATTAACAACGGAGTGATGTGCGCGACATGAAAGCACCCAACATCAACATCAACTTTGCAGAACTGCAAAAACAGCTGCAAGCCCAGTTTACCGGGCTCCACCCCAGCGATCCATCCCGTTGGCCGGGGGCACCCAGGGCCGCACTGCTCACGGGTATTTTTCTGCTTGTGGCTGCGCTGCTTTGGTTTGGCCTGCTTCAGGGTGTCAGTGATGAGCTGGCCGCTCAGCAGCGCAAAGAGGTTGAGTTGCGCGATGCTTACCGTGACAAACTCAAGCAGGCCATCAATCTGGATGAACTCAGGAAGCAACTTGAACAGGTGCGCCAATATGTCCATCAGCTGGAAAAACAACTGCCCAGCAAATCTGAAATGGACGCGTTGCTGTCCGATGTGAATCAGGCCGGTTTGGGGCGCAGTTTGCAGTTCGATTTGTTCCGTCCGGGGCAAGTGGTGGTGAAAGACTACTACGCCGAATTGCCAATATCCATCAAAGTGACGGGTAGTTACCACGACATTGGTCAGTTCACTTCAGACATTGCACATCTTTCGCGCATTGTCACGTTGAATAACTTGACGCTGACACCGTTCAAGCAAGATAAATCAAGCTTGCTGATCATGGAGGGTACAGCCAAAACCTACCGCTATCTCGATCCGGACGAAGTGGCTGCCCAGCAGAAAGCGACGAAGGCGACCAAAAAATGAGAGCGACACAGTTACCATATTTGCTTTTGTTGGCTGGGCTGGTCTCTGCTTGTTCGGATAGCGATGACAATGACATAGTCAGTTGGATGGCTGAACAGAGAAACACCATCAAGCCTTCTGTCACAGCTGTGGCGGAGCCGAAAAAGTTTGATCCTGCCGCCTACGAAGGGGCCGAAAAAACGGAACCGTTCAGCTTTTCCCGCTTAGGGGGAGGACTCAAGTCGGATCCGATGCAGAACGATGCGGGTTCTGCCCTTCTGCTGCCCGAACTCAATCGCAGAAAAGAGGCACTCGAAGCCTTCCCGCTTGACATGATGACCATGGTGGGGACTTTGGAAAAGGCATCGAAGAAAGTGGCGTTGATCCGGGTGAACCAGCTGCTGTATCAAGTGGATGTCAATGCCTATCTGGGTCAAAACTATGGCAAGGTTGTCGGTGTCACAGAGAACGAGGTCACACTGCGTGAAATTGTTCAGGAGGCATCCGGCGAGTGGATTGAACGCAAAGCTACCCTCGAATTGCAAGAAGGTAAAAAATGAACGCCAATGAGTTGCTGAAAGTGTGTCGAAACCTGCTGTGCCTGTTGACTTTGGCATCGGTGTTCTCTGTGTCAGCCCAAGCGGGAAATGCCATCCGTGCTGTGGATACTTCGGTACAAGCCGGTGTAGAGGTGGTGCGTGTACAAACCGAAACCCCTTTGGCTGCTCCGCCAGAGGGTTTCGTGGTGCAGGCCCCAGCACGCATTGCGTTTGATTTTGTGGATACAACGAGTCAGGTGCCCAGGCAGGCGATGGATGGCGGGCGGGGCAATGTGCGCTCGGTCAATGTGGTGCAGGCAGGCAACCGTTCCAGGCTGATTCTGAATTTGCAACAAGCCACAGGCTATGAAACAAAAATTGAAGGCAACTCATTGCTTGTGTTTCTCAAGCCTGTTCAGAGTGACCGCGTCAGTCGGTCATCGGACGTGAAAAATGAAGAGGTGTCCGCGCCGGTAACCACCTTGGTGAAGGACATCGACTTCAGAAAGTCAGATGGCCCTGCGGGCAAGTTGATGGTGATGCTGGCCAACAGCCAAGCTGGAGTGGACATTCGCCAGCAAGGGCAATCGTTGGTGGTTGAGTTTGCCGGAGCTTCGTTGCCCGAAGGTTTGCGTCGGCGCTTGGATGTGTCGGATTTTGGGACACCGGTGCAAACGATCCTGGCGGCCCAGGTTGGAAACAAGGTGCGACTGATTGTCACCCCCAAGGGCAATTGGGAGCACAGCGCCTATCAGAGCGACAACCAGTTTGTGCTGGAGGTGCGTGAGATCAAGGTGGATCCATCCAAACTCACACAGGGGCCGGGTTACAGCGGTGAAAAACTGTCGCTCAATTTCCAGAACATTGAGGTGCGTTCTTTGCTGCAAGTGATTGCAGATTTCACGAGCTTCAACATCGTCACTTCTGAATCCGTTTCGGGCTCGCTGACCTTGCGGCTGAAAGACGTGCCTTGGGATCAGGCGCTGGACATCATTCTGCAGTCCAAAGGCTTGGGCATGCGCAAAACGGGTAACGTGATTCTGGTTGCCCCGCAGGATGAACTCTCAGCACGCGAGAAGCAGCAGCTCGAATCCAAGGTGAATGTAGAAAACCTGGAGCCGCTGAAAACCCAGGTATTCCAGCTCAAATTTGCCAAGGCCCCGGACATCATGCTCAGAATGACCAATCCGGTCGGGAATGCAAGCCAGACAGCCAACGGGCAAAACCAGAAGGCACAGAGTGGCATGCTTTCGGCCAGAGGCAATGTGTCTGCGGATCCGCGTACCAATCAGTTGTTTGTGACAGACATCCCCAGCCGACTGCGGGACATTGAAGCTTTGTTGGCCAGGATTGATGTGGCGGTGCGTCAGGTCGTGATTGAGGCCCGCATTGTCGAAGCCAGTGACTCTTTTGGGAAAAGCATTGGCGTTCGCTTGGGAGGAGCTGACCTGAGGGGTATTCGGGGCGGAGATGCGGGGTATTCAGTGGGTGGGGGAAATCGCCTGTCTTTGGGTAGTTCTTATAACGCTGTTGATAACTTCAGTGTTGGAAACTCAGAATCAGGCGGAGATAAATTTGGAAATAGCTTTGTTAATTTGCCAGCAAGTACAGTCGGGGTGAGTGATAATGCCGTTGCAAGATTTGCGTTGACTTTATTTAATCCAGCGGCGAATAGACTTTTGAATCTTGAAATTCAAGCTATGGAGGCAGAAGGGAAAGGAACGGTCGTTTCTTCACCAAGATTAATGACGGCAGATCAAGTAACTGCCATCATTGAGCAAGGGAAAGAAATTCCTTACACTGTTGAAAGCCAAAATGGTAAAAATACTCAATATAAGAAAGCTGTTTTAAAGCTGGAGGTTACCCCTCAAATTACTCCGGATGGCAGTGTAATTCTTGATCTGCAAATTAATAAAGACAGTCAAGGTGCGCCGACACCAAAAGGTGATGTAATCATTGATACAAAAGCCATTAAAACACAGGCAATTGTCCAGAATGGAGGGACGGTCATGTTAGGTGGAATTTTTGAGACAGACGAGTCGGATACAGAGACTAAAGTTCCATTGCTTGGGGATTTGCCATATGTTGGCGTTTTATTTAAATCTAAAAACAAAACAATAAATAAAAAAGAAATGCTGGTGTTCATCACGCCACGTATCCTGACGGTGGAAGCCGTGGGCTACTGAGTGCCGCGCTTTTTCGGCACGGTTCTTTCGGACGCAGTACCCAAAACAAACCCCCTGCACCGCATGGATGCAGGGGGTTTGGTCTTTTCAGTTGCTCAGCGGTGGCGCGCGGCGGCCGTCACACCAGCAATGCGTTCACCCGTTTGACATAGGCGGCGGGATCTTCTGGCAGGCCACCTTCAGCCAGCAGGGCCTGGTCAAACAGGATGT